>NZ_JAFLQW010000130.1 GCF_017313335.1 Phormidium pseudopriestleyi FRX01
AAAATCGGGGATATAGAGATTTTCATCATAGCCCTTGCTACGAGCTAGATTGGTTAAGCGCATAACATTGGCTAAATGCTGTAAATGGCGACAACTCCCAAAGCGTAACCCTTGGAAATCGACTGATTCTAATAACTTTAACGCAAACGCAATCAGCACCCCCCCAGAACTTGGGGGAGGATTGGTCAGAAATGTTTCATCGCGATATTGAGTGACTAACGGTTCTCGTTCTATTACCTGATACTCGGTTAAATCTTCCCGAGTTAAGTAACCGCCATTTTCTTGACAATCTTTAACGAGTTGTTCGGCGATCGCCCCTTGATAAAACTCCTCAATTCCCGCTTCCGCTAAATACCCTAAAGTCGCCGCCAAATCTTTCAGGTAAAGTTTATCCCCTGCTGCTAATCCGGTTCCCTGGGGAGCATAAATCTGCTTTCCAGCGGGGGATGCCGTTAAAATGGGATTGAGAATTTTTAATAAATAGGCTTGAAAAGAATTGAGGACAACACCCTCATTGGCATAATGAATCGCCGGTTCAACCACAACCTTAAAGGGTAACCGTCCTAACTTTTGGTGAACCGCTAAGACCCCGGCCAGGTTACCCGGCACTCCCATCGAAGCCAAGCCGATATGGAACTCCTGCACCGCGCCGCCAAAATCAACAGGAACGGGATAGAAATCTAATTCTTGAGCGTTGCGTTTAGAACGAGGAGTTTGGACAAAAAAATCAAACAGGAGATTGCGATCGCCGGTATGGGCGAGGAGAAAACCACCACCACCAGCCGAAGTCAGGCCAGGTTCAGCCACGAAAGATGCTAACATAGCGGCAACCGCGCCATCAAAAGCGTTGCCACCCAATCGCAACATTTCAATTCCAGCTTCGGCGGTACAGGGGTGACCGGCGGCAATCATTCCTGGCGTAAATTGGCTCATTGAAACAGTTAAATTGCGATCGCAATGATGAGAGGTTAGACCCTAGCAATCATAGCAAAAATATTGATAAACTCAGGAAGTTAGTCAGATGATCTTCAATTCAACTCGGACTCGGCTTGGAGACGCAAAAAGATGCTAATCGCAGTCATTATCATTAACGTTATCTTATCGGGAGTATTCTTCTTCGTTGCCTGGAGACTGTGGAAACTCAAACAGACGATGAACCAGGTTACCCAATCGATCCTGAATGCCGATCGCGTCACATACGATGTCCTCCATGCCACCCCAACTGCCTTAGCCCAAGGAGAACTCGGGACTCGCAACCTCAGAATCCGATATCAGCAAGTCGAGTTACAACTCTTGCGGTTGCGACAGATCGTGCAACTGCTGAGTTTAGGACAAACCGCCTGGATGCGTCAGTCCATCCTCAAGCGCCGAACCCGAAAGCCAAAGCTATCCAGGAGATGATAAACATACCTCACTCGATAGAAATAACAGCAAACAGACCCGCAAGTTGAGACAAGGGCTGACTATTCCGGCAAAAGCCACCTAGAATGTCAATAAGGTTAGAAACTAACTAAAATGGGCAAGAATCGTTCAGTAATTTTTATGGGCGGAATGCTTTTCGGAGCAGCGATCGGGACCCTCAGCGGTTTGCTGGTGGCCCCCCAAACGTCACGCCAGACTCGGCGCATCTTGAAAAAATCGGCCCAAGCGCTGCCAGAAATTGCAGAAGATGTCTCCAGCAGTGTCCAGATCCAAGCCGATCGCCTGTCTGCATCTGCCTTGAAAAATTGGGATGAAACCCTCGATCGACTGCGAGATGCGATCGCCGCCGGGATGGAAGCCACCCAACAAGAGCGGGAAATCCTCACTACTAAACCTGAAGTCGAGGTATCCTCCGAGGCGGGCGATCGTCAGCCGTAATGTTGACCCGAACAAGCCTCATTCCTGATTCTGCCCACCCCTGAATCCTTCCTTGTAGAACCCGACTTGTGACAGACCCTTTGTTTTGGCTTGGACTTTCGTTTTTACTCGTTGCTGTCAGCCTGATTCTCGTGCTGCTGGCGGCACTTCCGGCATTGCAGGCGATCGCCCGCGCCGCGCGTAGTGTGGAGAAATTAGCGGATACCCTCTCTCGGGAATTTCCCCCGACCCTGGAAGCGATTCGACTCACCGGCATGGAAATCAGTGACCTCACCGATGATGTCACCGAAGGAGTTCAAAGTGCCAGCAACATGGTTAAAGAAGTCGATCGCAGTATCGGCAGCGCCAAACAGCAAGCCAAAAAAGTCCAAATTACCACCCGCAGCGTGTTTACCGGCATGAAAACCGCCTGGAAAACCTTTACCCGGACCTCGGAACGACCCAGCAGTTCCCATCGCCGTTCCGTCGATCGCTTACCCCCCTCCCAACGCAAACCCTTAGAATTCAACCAGCGATCGGCCCCCCAACCCTATTCCATTTCTGAAGATCCAGACGAACCCACCGACGACTACTCAGATTAAAAATTAACAATTCACTTGTTTATTAACAAACCTAGAAATATTGAAGGTTTGTCACCCTTGCCGGGTTCTGTGTCAAGGCCCTCACCTCCGGCCCCTCTCCCCCGGGTGGTCCTTGCCAGAACCCGCAGATTTCATTTACCCTATTCCGGCTAAGGATTAAGTTTTAACACCCCGGCCAATAGTTTGTCTGCTTTAAAACCGACTTCAAAAATTCTTTCAAAACCATCCCATCCCACCTGCAATTGCAATCATGCCCTCCAAAAAACGTGATCGTGAAAACCTCCCCCCTTGGCTCAGTTTAGTAGAAAAATTAGTCGCCATTATCGCATTACTTAACTTAGTCCTCGTCCTATTTGACCTCAGCTACGTTCCCGGGCGAGACTTCTACATCCGGGGCGATTTATTCGGAGAAAGATTTAGAACAACCAAACGAGAAAAATATTTAGCCAAAGTTGATCGACTGCAAACCCTCTTACAGCAAAATGGATTAGACGACCCCCAGGTTGAACCCTTATTAGCCGAATTAAGGCAACAGAGCATTGACCTCGTGGATGAAAAGCGATTTCGAGTGACTGACCGTTATGGAGCCTTAGAAGAAATTAAAACTCGCATAGAAACCGCAATGGGGGCGGAAAATGCCGAGCAAGCCTTCTTAGCCTTTTGGAATCGTGAATACTTAAATGCCGTCGGATGGCGGCAAGCAATGGATTTTTTTAATCGGGATATCCGATTTTTAATGACCTTTTATGAACCCCAACTATTTTATGATCCCGTTAAAGGAATTGAACCCTATCGGGACACCCAAAACTATCTACAACTCGTTGATAGTCTGACCGTCGAATTACAGCGGGATGGCTTGCAATCGGACCGAATAGAACCCTTCCTTGGGCAATTGCGAGAACTCAGCACAGCGATGATTAACCAAAATTTCTTTGAACGCGCTCAGAAGAATGGGACGTTAGAAGAGATTAAAAATAATATGCGCCGACATATTTATTCGCGAACAGAACCTCGTCCCCAAGGTCCGCGATTGATTATGGATGTCATCGAACTGTTAGCACCAGAAGTCCTTTGGGCGGACAAATCCTCTAGTGGTGCTTTCCGAATTTTCTGGAGTGAAGAGAACTTCCAGGCCAACGGATGGGAAAAAGAAATAGCCTTTTTTAATGAAGAAATTCGCTTGAACATGCAGTCGAATTATTTTAGGCATTATGGGATAGCGAATGAATATATGGATCGGTTTTGGCTGATTGATATATTTTTTATGGCTATTTTCTTCGTGGACTTGGTATTTAGAATCTGGCTAATCGTGCGGCGTCATCCCAACATGACTTTAGACGGGGCTATTTTATGGCGATGGTATGATTTGATTTTGCTCATCCCCTTTTGGCGATGGTTGCGGGTGATTCCCGTAGTGATTCGCCTCAATGAAGCCAATCTCATGAACATTGAGTGGGTGCAGAAGCAAGCCCGCTTGGGATTTGTGGCTAACTTTGCGAAAGAACTGACGGAAGTGGTAGTGGTTCAAACCATTAATCAGATGAAAGGGAGTGTAGAAAGTGGACAAATCAGCCGGAGTTTATTAGAACCAGCTGAGAAAGAGTATATCGATATTAATGAGATTAACGAAGTTCAAGCGATTTCTAATCGATTGTTAGAAATTACCGTTTGTCGAGTTCTGCCGGAAGTGCAGCCGGATTTACAGGCGCTGCTGTCTCATCAGATGGAAAGTACGATGAAATCTTCGGAGTTATATCGGCGGATTCAGCAGTTACCAGGGTTTGGGGATTTATCGCATCAAATGGCGGAACAGTTAGTCAAACGGGTATCCAGACTGGTGACAGAGGGGCCAGAAAATGCCTATGAGGCGATCGTTCATGCACCCCCGGACCCAGTTGGGGAAAAATTGACCCAGCAACTGGTGGAACATTTTGGCAGTGCTTTGCGAAAAGAATTGCAAAGAGAAGATACGATCGGGGAATTTGAGTATTTGATTTCGTCCTTACTGGAAGAAATTAAGATTAACTACGTTCAACAAATGGAACAATCGGACCCCGAGGACCTGTTTGATGAAACGGAAGCCCTTCGCAAACGGGCGACTAGCAATATCAAGGTGCCTGGAAAGGAGAACAGGGGTTAGGGTCTCTTACAATAGTAGGTTTTTCACGCATAAGAACACGAACGGTCCCCTCCTCGTGGCAAGGTCCGGGGACCGTTCGTGAGGCAAATCCCCCTGAACGTAAAAAACCTACTGTTGTAAGGGGTAGGGGAGTGGCGAGGGTCTGCGGGGGGTCCTAGGACGCGGGTCCCGTAGGGGTTAGAAACCTGGGTTTTTCAGAACATGGATGCAGCTAAAGCACCCAAGAAAAGGCTAAAAACTAAGTTTCTCGTCCTGGTGGATCTAAAACTGTACCGATCTGCTAATAACAAATGACAAATGACCCATAACAAATGACCGTTGAGACCACATCGGTCAATCCCTGGGAAGATCGTGTAAAATGGAACGACAAAGGCATTCAACCACTCGATAGTTGAGAATAGGGGGCGGAATGGCCTGACTATCGGAAAGCGTCTACTTCCCCGAGGGTGCGTTAAGTGCAGTCTTCAGAGGGGGATGGCGATCGCCCCTAACTCAACCGGCAAACTGGCTCCTAAAAGACTGGCATCTCCAAAAGAGTAACCTTAAAATTGGAGTGGGGCATCTGGGAAATCGTGCCGGTTTAGTGCGAACAGGAGGGAAAACGGTTCCACCTGGGCCGCAAGAAACGGATCAAGCTGGAAGGTCCCCGAACGGTTGAACTCGACTGAAGCAGTCCCTAGGGCATTGGAATATGCACTGGGGGAAGCCAAATCAGCCGCGATCGCCGAGGCTAAACTGACAGAGGTTCCGATCTGAACCCTGTTTGTCCCTTGCATACCAGCGGTTCGATCACCCCCTTTTTCCCCGGAAAGCCACCCCAAAGGCTTGCGGTGAGAGCGTGCAAGTAGATTAATCCGGTCTGAGCAACTACAAGCGATCGACCCTAAAAATCCCTGCCGCCAAAGGGAAGAGAACGCCGTTCATTCCCAAACTTCTGTGAAAAGTTATTTCGCTTTGAAGTGGGTCAACCCCCACTTTTTTTGTTCAAATCTGTCTCATGACTCATCCCCTGATCCCACAAATTATCGAAATCGCTACCCCCGTCGCCGAGTCTCTCGGCTTAGAAGTGGTGGCAGCGGTCTTTCATACCAACCTGAATCCGCCCGTACTGCGAGTGGACATCCGCAACTACAGCACAGACACCAGTTTGGATGACTGCGAACGCATGAGCAAGGCGTTGGAAAGCAGCTTAGACGAACGGGAGTTAATCCCGGATACCTACGTTTTAGAAATTTCCAGTCCTGGAATCTCGCGGCAGCTTACCACAGACCGAGAATTTATCTCATTCAAAGGGTTTCCCGCAGTCGTGGAAACCCTGGAACCCTATCAGGGGCATACAGAGTGGAAAGGTAGACTCGTGAAGCGGGACGAAACTGCCGTTTATCTCAACCGTAAAGGTCGAGTAACAGCAATTCCGCGACCCCTCATCAATAAAGTGCAACTCGTAGATCGAGAAGAATAACCAAGGACGGGTTCGCATCAGCGAAAGCAGGCAGACCCCGAAGAGATCGTTAGAAGATCGTTTGGAATCCTCGTCCTGTTATCTCTAACTCTAAATAGAACAACGGAGGCAAGTATTATGGCAATGGTCAGCCTCCCCGGACTCCGGGAGATGATTGACAGTATCTCTCAAGAGCGGAATTTACCGAAGCAAGCCGTGCAAGCGGCACTGAGGGAAGCGCTTTTGAAAGGATACGAGCGCTACAGGCGCACGATTAGTATGGAAAAGATCCATTTCGACGAACATTTTTTTGATAATTTTGAAATCGAACTGGATATTGCAGAAGAAGGCTTTCGGGTCCTCTCCACCAAAACCATTGTGGAATTGGTCAGTAGTGGGGACCACGAGATTTCCCTAAAAGAGGTTCAGGAAGTCGCCGATGAAGCTCAATTAGGGGACACGGTGGTTTTGGACGTGACCCCAGACCAAAGAGAATTTGGTCGGATGGCCGCGATTCAGACCAAGCAGGTGCTCCAGCAAAAGCTGCGGGACCAACAGCGTAAGATTGTGCAGGAAGAGTTTGAGGACTTAGAAAGCACGGTGTTGCAAGGGCGAGTCCTGCGATTTGATCGGCAGTCGGTGATTCTGGCAGTGAATAGTGGGTTTGGACAACCGGAAGTTGAGGCGGAACTGCCTAAACGGGAACAGTTACCGAACGATAATTATCGCGCCAACACCACTATCAAGGTGTACTTGAAGAAAGTGCGGGAAGGTCCCAGCCGAGGTCCTCAGTTGTTGGTTTCTCGGGCGGATGCCGGGTTGGTGGTTTATCTGTTTGCCAACGAAGTGCCGGAAATTGAGGATGAGGTGGTGCGGATTGTCGCCGTAGCGCGGGAAGCCAATCCCCCCTCCCGTCATGTCGGTCCCCGGACGAAAATAGCCGTGGATACTCTAGAGCGGGATGTGGACCCGGTGGGAGCCTGTATTGGGGCTCGGGGATCGCGGATTCAAGTGGTGGTGAACGAATTACGCGGGGAAAAAATCGACGTGATTCGCTGGTCACCGGATCCAGCGACTTATATTGCTAATGCTCTGAGTCCAGCTAAAGTGGATGAGGTGCGGTTAGTCAATCCCGAAGCGAGACAGGCTCATGTCTTGGTTCCCGACGATCAGCTCAGTTTGGCGATCGGGAAAGAAGGCCAAAATGTTAGGCTGGCAGCACGCTTGACGGGGTGGAAAATCGACATCAAGGATACGGCGAAGTACGACTACGATTCTTCTTACGATTCTTCTAGGGTTCAATCTTCCTACGAGGAAGAGGAGGACTTTGAGGAGGGAGTAGATGAGTTGGAGGAAACTTCAACCGCTAGTTCAGTTCAAAGAACGGCTTGAGGTTGAGGGAAAATCGCCCATTGCTCTTTTAAGTCTGGGGGAAGCCTTCGGGATAACTAGAAGGCGTCCAGGGGAGCTGTGGGAGGGAGAACTCCCAAGAGAGGTTGGAGTAAAGCATTGGCGAAAGACGCGATCGGGGGAGTTGACCCCTGAAGCGTCTCTTGCAAATCCGATTCAATTCGTCGTTCGGACAAACCGAAGCGCCGTTATCTTATGAAACCCAACTACCGACGTTGTATTAGTTGCCGTAAAGTTGCACCGAAAGAAGCCTTCTGGCGTATCGTCAAACTCTACCCATCGGATCAGGTACAATTAGATACGGGTATGGGGCGTTCGGCTTACCTTTGTCCAGAAGCCTCTTGCCTGAAAACGGCTCAAAAGAAAAATAGACTGGGGCGATCGCTTAAAGCGGCGGTTCCTCCAGAACTGTATTCCACCCTAGGGCAACGGTTACCGCTGATCGCTCAATCCGATCACCCGCCAGCCACCCCAACCCAATAACAACCCCAACTAAATTAGACCTCCCGGAGTTATCCCTCTCCTTTGAACCCCAAAAAACAACCAAACCATATAGAGCCTAACATCCACAGTTCTATAGAAATTCGTGCAAGACTAGAACAGAAGACGCGGTTTCGCCTAAACCGGCGAAGCGCCGTGCCTGATGTGGGAGACGAGCGTGCGGCTCTCTCGATATGCGGTTGTCCGTTGGTATCCCAGCCGGTCAACAATAACGCCCAAAAAGCCGATGCCATCAACGGGTTCTGTCGGTCTCCCGGCGGCGATCGCACTAAAAGACCGGTTCGACCCTCTTCGATTCAAATATTAAGCTGGGGAAAAACCTGAACACTCAGGGTTAAAAATCCCAGGATCCACAATCGAAGGGCGGGATCCGCCGTTCGGAGGTTTTATGAACAACGGAAAAGTGAGAATATACGAGTTATCACGGGAATTGAATTTGGAAAACAGAGACATTTTGGCAGTTTGCGAACAACTGAACATTCCAGTTAAAAGCCACAGTAGTACCATCTCAGAAGATGAGGCCCATCGCATCGAAAAATTCGTCATGAATCATCCCGAAAAAGCGAATGGAGCCGCCAAAACTAAAGAAAAACAAGCGGCCTCAGAACTGGGAAACCCCTCAAACGCTAAGAAAAAACAGGAAATTTTGGAAATCCGAAAACAACCCTACCGCAATAATAATAATCAAGTTGGGGGACAAACTCTATTAGAAGACAGTGCCTTCCCCAATGCCCAAAGCTCATCCGATGCCAATCAAAATAAGCAGATGATGTTGAATCGACCTGCGCGTAATAACGACAGTGATCCCAGTTTACCCGACTCCCAAAATCTAGAAGAGGAATTCTCCGCTCAGGACGAGGCCAATACCACGGATCTCGCCCCAGAGCGCAACCCTGAGCGGGTCTCGGAACCAGAAGGGGACCACATAGACGGAAATAATCCGCTCTCTGAGGAAGACTTGCAAGAACTGCAAGCTCCCCCCGTCCGCCCCGTCCGCTCCTCTGATCGGAAAATTGAGTCCGGTAAAATGGACCGACCTGTACTCAAACCCCTGTCCAAGAAAGACGAGAGTCCCTCCCCAGGGGCCGCGAAAACTCCTAGCCCCAGTAGCCCCGGAATGCCTCGCGCAGCCAAGCCCGGTGCGCCTACTCGTCCCGCTCCCTCTGCGCCCTCTGCGCCGACCCCATCAGTCAGCAAGGAAGGCGATTCCCGTCGAGAAAGTCCCCAGGCTGGGATTGCACCCAAGCCTAAACCCGCGACGGAACTCGTCCGGCCCCGGCGCTCTGGGGAAGGGGATACAGCGATTGCTAAAGCCAAGGATTTACGCGATCGCTCTTCGTCGGATGAAGACGTCTCCAACACCGAGTCGGAATCCTTCTCTGAAGACGATAACGAAACCCCTCGTCCTCAACTGAAAACTCCCCCTCGTCCTCCCAAGCGTGTGAAAAAACGCAAGGACGAAGAAGACGAGATGCAAGACTTAGATGAAAAATCCGGTAAGGGCGTTACCAAATCTAAGCGGCGACTCAAGCCTCTGGCCGATGAAGATGATGATGATGATGACAACGATTTAGAGACGGATGAATCGTCAGATACCGCTCTGAGCCTGTCGATCGCCCGTCCCCCTAAACCCAAAACGGCCCCGGCTCCCCGGACTGGTGCGATCATCCCCGCCCGTCAAACCAAAAAACCCAATACCAATCGCGACTCTTCCGGCAGTAGTAAATCTCGGGGCCGTCGTCAGGAAAAAGTTGAGAAAAAAGAACGTCCAGACCATATTGTCATCACTCAAGCGATGACGGTGCGAGAACTGGCGAATGCTTTGGCTGTTCCTGAAACCGATATCGTCAAAACCCTCTTCTTCAAAGGGATTGCCGTTAACATTACTCAAACTTTAGATATTCCCTCGGCCAAAATGGTCGCGGAAGAACTAGAGGTCACCGTCGAGATCGCTGTCGCCGAATCCGAAGCGAAAAAGGTCAGCGAGATGATCGATATCAGCGACCTGGAAAGCCTCCAGATTCGTCCGCCAGTGGTAACGATTATGGGCCATGTGGACCACGGGAAAACCACCCTCCTCGACTCCATCCGGAAAACGAAGGTGGCTCAAGGAGAAGCCGGTGGGATTACCCAACATATCGGGGCCTATCATGTGGATGTGGAACATAAAGGCAAGATGCACCAAGTCGTCTTCCTGGATACTCCGGGTCACGAAGCCTTTACCGCCATGCGTGCTCGCGGTACCCGGGTGACGGATATTGCCGTTCTGGTGGTCGCTGCCGATGATGGGGTCCAACCTCAAACAATTGAGGCCATCAGCCATGCGAAAGCGGCTGAAGTGCCAATTGTGGTCGCCATCAACAAAATTGACAAGATGGGCTCTGACTTAAACCGCGTTAAGCAGGAACTGATGAATTACGGTCTGGTCCCCGAAGAATTCGGCGGCGAGACGATTATGGTTCCCGTGAGTGCGATTCAAGGGCAGAACTTGGATACTCTGCTAGAGATGATTATCTTGGTGGCAGAAATCGAAGAAATCTCGGCTAACCCCAATCGCGCAGCGAAAGGGACCGTGATTGAGGCCCATTTGGATAAAGCTCGCGGTCCGGTGGCTACCCTGCTGGTGCAAAATGGCACCCTGCATATTGGGGATATTTTGGTCGCTGGCTCCACAATGGGTAAAGTCCGGGCAATGGTGGGCGATCGCGGCGATCGCGTGGAAGTCGCCACCCCATCCTTTGCTGTCGAAGTCTTGGGCTTAAACGAGGTCCCCTCTGCCGGGGATGAGTTCGATGTCTTCTCGAATGAAAAAGACGCTCGCGCTGTCGCCGACGATCGCGCCGATGTCAATCGCGAAACTCGTCTCAATCAAGCCCTCAACTCTCGTCGGGTCACCCTCAACAGCCTCAGCGCTCGTGCTCAAGAAGGTCAGTTGAAAGAACTCAACCTGATTTTGAAAGCCGACGTTCAAGGCTCCATCGAAGCCATCATTGGCTCCTTAAAACAACTCCCGCAAAATGAGGTTCAAGTCCGCGTCCTCTTAGCGGCTCCTGGAGAAGTCTCCGAAACCGATGTTGACCTCGCTGCCGCTTCTGATGCGGTGATTGTTGGGTTTAACACCACCTTCGCCAGTGGCGCACGTCAGGCAGCTGACCGCGCTGGGGTTGATGTTCGCGAGTACAACATCATCTATAACCTGCTCGATGATATCCAAGCTGCAATGGAAGGTCTGCTGGATCCTGAATTGATTGAGGAACCCCTCGGTCAAGCAGAAGTCCGGGTTGTCTTCCAAATCGGTCGCGGTGCTGTCGCAGGCTGTTATGTGCTCTCCGGTAAAATGATCCGCAACTGTAAGGTGCGGGTTCATCGGAAGGCAGATGTCATCTATGAAGGTGTTCTCGACTCTCTCAAACGGGTCAAGGATGATGCCAAGGAAGTCAATAGTGGCTTTGAATGCGGTATGGGTATTGATAAGTTCAGTACCTGGGTCGAAGGAGACACCATCGAAGCCTATCGGATGGTCACCAAGCGCCGCACTCTTACTCCAGTTTAACGGTGGGCAGAAAGTGTCACCGCTTAAGGGTGAAGGGTAAAGGAGATGGCAACGGTCAGTTGTCATTTGTCGGTTGTCAGTTGTCAGTTGTCAGTTGTCAGTTGTCAGTTGTC
>NZ_JAFLQW010000329.1 GCF_017313335.1 Phormidium pseudopriestleyi FRX01
TTAAATTAGGGATTTTGTAGTAAACTGCGTGACTTGGCTTCCTTCACATCAAGAGGACCCCACCCTAACCCTCCCCTTGCCAAGGTCCGGGGACCGGAAGTGCCGGTTAAGGTTAAATTAGGGATTTTGTACTGTGGTATTCCTTAATGCAGATTTTTTGGGAAAATCTCTGAACTCGCCAGATGCAAATATCCCACAGGTGGCACAAACCTGGTAGAGTTACCGAGTATTGGCAAGCAAGATTCATCTACCTATGAGAGTCCTGGTTATTGGCGGTGACGGCTATTGCGGTTGGGCAACTGCGCTTTACCTATCCAATCACGGTTACGATGTCGCAATTTTAGATAGTTTGGTGCGTCGGCATTGGGATATGCAACTCTGCGTTGAAACCCTAACGCCGATCGCCCCGATTCAGCAACGATTGCAGCGTTGGCGCGATTTAACTGGCAAGTCTATTGATCTGTTTGTTGGGGATATCACTGATTACGCTTTCTTAAGTAAGGCCCTCCATCAGTTTGAACCGGATACGATTGTTCACTTTGGTGAGCAGCGATCGGCCCCCTTCTCGATGATTGATCGCGACCATGCGGTTCTCACTCAAGTGAATAACGTGGTGGGAACCCTGAATCTGCTTTACGCCATGAAGGAAGATTTCCCTGACTGCCATCTGGTGAAGTTAGGCACAATGGGCGAATATGGCACACCAAATATCGATATTGAAGAAGGCTATATCACCATTGAGCATAACGGGCGCAAAGATACCCTCCCCTATCCGAAGCAACCGGGAAGTTTCTATCACTTAAGTAAGGTTCACGATAGTCACAATATCCAGTTTGCTTGCAAAATTTGGGGTCTGCGTGCCACGGACTTGAACCAAGGGGTGGTTTATGGGGTCCTGACGGAAGAAACCGGCATGGATGAGATGCTGATCAACCGTCTCGATTACGATGGCGTGTTTGGAACGGCACTCAACCGCTTCTGCATTCAAGCGGCAGTGGGACATCCCCTGACGGTGTATGGCAAAGGCGGACAAACCCGAGGATTTTTGGATATTCGGGACACGGTGCGCTGTATGGAACTGGCGATCGCCAACCCAGCAGAACCGGGTCTATTCCGAGTCTTTAACCAATTCACCGAACTATTCAACATCGGTGAACTGGCACTGAAGGTGAAACAAGCTGGGATTGCAATAGGACTGAACATCGAGATTGACCACCTGGAAAACCCCAGAGTTGAACTCGAAGAACATTACTTTAATGCCAAAAATACCAAACTGCTGGATTTAGGTTTAGAACCCCATTATCTATCCGATTCCCTCCTTGATTCTCTGCTGAATTTCGCCGTCAGATACCAGAACAGAATCGACAAAAATCAGATTCTGCCTAAAGTATCTTGGCGACGTTAACCCCCTGATGCAGCGTCTTACAAGAGTAGGTTTTTTACGAACGGTCCCCGGACCTTGGCAAGGTCCGGGTTAGGGTGGGGTCTACGCGCAAGCGCGATCTCGCTTGCGCGTAGAAAGAGGTTGGACTAGCCTCCATACAGGCGTGATCGCCGGAAAGAGTGCGTAACTCAGGCGATCGCCACATCACGGGAGACCCCACCCTAACCCTCCCCTTGGCAAGGGGAGGGAACCGGAGGTGGAATTAATAGTAAGGCGAATTTGACGCGAGCGGGATTCTATATCCTGCCTACATTTCTTAAAGGAGTGTGAGCTTCTAGCTCGCGAGTGACAAGAGCTAGAAACTCGCACTATCATTCATTTACCCATTGAAAATGCTGAAGTTGCTCAGAGGCTGACCTCAATCCCTTGCGTAACTAAAATTTAAGATGAGAATCGCACTTTTTACCGAAACCTTTTATCCCAAAGTTGATGGCATCGTCACCCGACTTTGCCGCACTGTCGAACAACTGCAACGCGCTGGAGATCAAGTCCTCGTCTTTTCTCCCGACTACGGCATTACCGAATACAAAGGCGCCGAAGTTTACGGCGTTACCGGGTATCCCTTACCCCTCTATCCCGAACTCAAATTAGCCTTTCCCACCCCGTCTTTACGGCACAAACTTGAAACCTTTAAACCCGATTTAATTCATGTCGTCAACCCCGCTATTTTAGGAGTCGGGGGAATTTACTACGCGAAAAGTCTGAAAATTCCCTTAGTTGCCTCCTACCATACCCACCTCCCCAAATATTTGCAACATTATGGGTTAGGAATGCTCGAACCCTTGCTCTGGGAACTACTCAAAGCGGCTCATAATCAAGCCGAATTGAACTTGTGCACCTCAATGGCAATGGTGGAAGAATTGCGAAATCATGACATTGAACGGGTGGATTTGTGGCAGCGTGGGGTGGATACGGAGTTATTCCAACCTCATTTAGCCAGTCGAGAAATGCGGAGTCGCCTCAGTCAAGGACATCCTGACAGTCCCCTGCTGCTGTATGTGGGACGACTCGGTGCCGAGAAAGAAATCGATCGCATTAAACCCGTGCTCGCAGCCATTCCTAATGCCAGATTAGCCTTAGTCGG
This sequence comes from Phormidium pseudopriestleyi FRX01, assembly GCF_017313335.1. Lineage (GTDB taxonomy): Bacteria > Cyanobacteriota > Cyanobacteriia > Cyanobacteriales > Laspinemataceae > Laspinema > Laspinema pseudopriestleyi. Next base: position 2,529 of record NZ_JAFLQW010000329.1, read on the forward strand.
TGATGGACCCACTCGCCAACAACTCGAACAACACTTTGCCGGGACTCCCACCCATTTTGTCGGCTATTTACATGGAGAAGAATTAGCCAGCGCCTTCGCCTCTGCCGATGCCTTTATTTTCCCATCAAGAACGGAAACCCTAGGTTTAGTGCTTTTAGAAGCAATGGCAGCCGGTTGTCCCGTGGTTGCTGCTGCCAGAGGTGGGATTTTGGATATTGTTACTGATGGGGTCAACGGGTACCTATTTGATCCCGATGAGGATAATGGTGCGATCGCCGCCACCCAACGCCTCCTCGCCAACCAAATCGAACGCCAATCCCTCCGCCAAAATGCTCGCAAAGAAGCCGAACAATGGGGATGGCAAGCGGCAACGGCACAACTGCGACGCTATTACCAAACCATCCTAGATTCTGGTCGTTTGCCTCTTGCTGCCTGAGTGCGATCGCCCTTATCCTCCTGACTTGGCTCTACCGAGTCACGAGGACCCTTATCTCCTCGATCTCCCCGATCTCCCACACCTCCCCCACCTCCCCAATCTCCCCACATTTCCCAGGGGTAGCGTACCATAGAGATCAGGCAAATCTGAGCCGGTAAGCGTTGATAAAACATGACATTTTCAGGCAGTGGTAGCGTTCTAGCGGCTTTAACTCGGGTGGGTCGCATGGGGGAGTTGACCCGGCGGGTCAAGGATATGCAGGTTGGCGAATTTGTCTGCATCCTTGATTTTATTACGGCAGAATTTCAACAATGTCTGCTGGCGATCGATCTGATTAATAATGAAGCGCTCGAAATTCTTTTAGAACAACTCCTCGATGCCTTCACCCTCAAAATTAGTCAAATCCTGCAAGCGGAACGGACGACTATTTTTTTAATTGACCAAGAAAAAGAGCAACTTTGGTCAAAAATTACCCAAGATGAAACTGGCAAGAGTACCGAAATCCGCTTACCCATCCAGATCGGGATTCTCGGTCATGTTGCCTGCAATGGGGAAAGTGTCAATATTGCCGATGTTCGCAATCATCCTTTATTTCAAGCGGAAGTGGATGAACCCCCGGGATGCGACCCGCAAAATCTCCTCTGTGAACCCATTTTTAGCAGCAAAGACCCCGATCGCGTGGTTGCTGTTGTTCAGGTCCTCAATAAAATGTCTGAGGTGCCTTTCAACCGCGAGGATCAGCTTCAATTTGCCGGGTTTGCCTCTTCTATTGCAATTATTCTGGAAAGTTGTCAATCGTTTTATGTGGCGGCCAGAAATCAACGCGGGGTGAGTGCGTTACTGGAAGCAACGACGACTTTAGGTCAAAGTCTGGATCTGGAAACGACGTTACGCGCTGTGATGGACCGCGCTAAGGATTTAATGCAGGCCGATCGCAGTACATTATTTTTACTCAGCAAGGAAACCGACGAACTCTGGACGAAAGTCGCCAAGGCAGATGGCAAAACGATGGTGGAAATCCGAATTCCGGCGAATCGCGGCATTGCCGGTTATGTTGCCTCCACGGGTCAAACTCTGAATATTCATGATGCCTATCTTGACCCCCGGTTTGACCCCACCACTGACCGGAAAACCGGGTATGAAACCGCTACGATTCTTTGTATGCCGGTTTTTAATGCGTCGGGGGAGTTAATCGGGGTGACTCAACTGATTAATAAACACAAGGGGAGTTTTAATTCCTCTGATGAAGCGTTTTTGCGCGCTTTTAATGCTCAGGCGGGAATTGCTTTACAAAATGCGCAATTGTTTGAAAGTGTTTTGCTGGAAAAGCAATATCAAAAGGATATTTTAGAAAGCCTTTCCGATGCGGTGATTTCTACCAATATGGAAGGGAAAATTGTCACGATTAATGAGGCGGCTTTAGAGTTGCTGGGATGTCCAATTCTGAAGGATGACCACAAGCAGAGCGATCGCCAGTTTCAGCGGGAAAATAAGCAAAAACTGCTGTTATGGCAGCAAAAGTTACAAGGCCGCTATGTCTGGGAAGTTGTGCCAATCGACCATCTGAGATTTCGCTTAGAGGATGCTTTACAAAATGCTGCACGCCATTTTGTCCCGGAACAAAGTTTAACTATTGGGTTAGTCAAGTTGGACGAAACGAATATAGAAAGTGCGATTTTAGTGATTGGCGATCGCAATAATCCGGAGTCTTATATCGCCTGGAATGAACCGGGTGAAACTGCCATAAAATACACGAAAAGTCAAGTTAAAGAAATCGAACGCAGTCTCAATCTCACGGTGAATCCCTTAACGAACCCGGAAGGGGGAGTCCGGGGTGGATTAGTGGTTTTAGAAGACATCAGTCGCGAAAAACGGATGAAAACTACCATGTATCGCTACATGACTCCTGGAGTTGCGGAACGAGTCATGGCATTGGGGGAAGATGCTTTAATGGTGGGAGAACGCAAAGAAGTCACCATTTTATTCTCGGATATTCGCGGTTATACAACCCTCACGGAAAACCTGGAAGCCGCCGAAGTTGTCTCCCTTTTAAACAACTATTTCGAGACAATGGTAGAAGCGGTGTTTAACTGCGATGGTACTTTGGATAAATTTATTGGAGATGCGTTAATGGCCGTATTTGGCGCACCGTTACCACTGAAAGAACACGCTTGGAAGGCGGTGCAATCGGCCTTAGATATGCGACGGCGTTTAGATGAATTTAACTCTCAGCAAAAAGAACATAATATTCGCATTGGCATTGGAATTAGTTCTGGGGAAGTGGTTTCTGGAAATATTGGCAGTCAAAAGCGGATGGATTATACCGTGATTGGGGATGGAGTGAATTTGAGTGCGCGGTTAGAAAGCGTGACTAAGGAATATAAATGTGACATTATTATTAGCGAATTTACTTATCAACTTTGTAGCGATCGGATATGGGTGAGAGAGTTAGATAAGATTCGGGTGAAGGGGAAAAATCAAGCGGTAGGGATTTATGAATTAATCGGCGATCGCCAAACTCCCCTAGATACTGAAAGAGAGAAATTCTTAGACTTTTATAGCGCTGGACGTGCGGCGTATATCTCTAGGAATTTTCCCGAATCGATTACTCTCTTTCAATCCGCAGGGGCAATTTATCCCGAAGACCAAGCGGTTAAAATTCACATTCAAAGAGCGGAGGATTACATTAAAATACCACCGCCAGAGGACTGGGATGGTGTGCATACCATGACGACCAAGTGAGTGGGTTTGTAGGTGTCCCTCAATCGGCGATCGCCCCATTCCAAGGCTGTAGGAAGGATGTAAAATAATGGGTATAAGTGGTTAAAATTGCCAGAAAAAGGAGGATTGTAACAATGCAACCAGCCGTAGGGTGATATGAGTCCCAAGGAAAACAAACAACAGAATCTCCGGAAACTCGTAATAAAACCAACCCATCCAAATGCTAGACTAATTCAAAACCCAGAAACTCGGTTTCCCCGTGAACAAGCGATCGCGGTGGATGAGGCTCAGGACATTATAAATCAGTTATACCGCAAAGATGCAGAGTACGGAGATGGCAGTTCCGCTTTCATGGTTATGAAGGAACAATTTGAAGGAGGAGTCGGGAAGGACCCAAAGCCTATCAAAAAAGATACGCTTCACACAATCAAGTGTAGGCAATCCATCACCTGCTTAGAAAAGATCCGAGTAAGTTGCCGCCTATCAAAATTACTACCCCCTGAAGCAAAAGATAAAATCCAAGCGGAAATACAAAAGATGGAAGAGGCGCTGCAATGGACTGAACAGTACCGCAACGGCGAAGATCCAGAGATTCCGACATGGGCCAGACCTTGGAGAGATCAGTTAGGAAAATAAGCAATGGATATTGTTAAACAAGATAAAAGGCAATCAACTCGATATATGGGGGCGAACTGGCAGGGGATGCCACCTCCGGTCTCGCTTAAACCAAACGACACTTTGATCTGCTGCGATCTTAGAAACAGCCAGTTGGATGGACTTGATCTGTCCGGGGTTGAGTTTTTTGGTTGTCGTTTGAATGGGACATCCTTTCGAGCCGCAATCCTGCGCGAGACTCGATTCATTGGTTGTTTCTCTTCTGATGAAGCGTCACCGACGGATTTTAGCAATTCTATTCTAGAAAATATCAGGTTTGAATGCTCGCATATTAATTTTAAAGACCCAACTCTTGCGGAGTCTTTGTGGGGGGATCTTTTAATGGTATCGGATTTATTAGATCCGCGTTATCCGATTGGCAAATGGCCTATTGAAGTTGCTGAAGTTGCCACTCAAACCCTGTCTGCACGCAATGATATTAGATACGAAGCGGCGATCGCACTGGGAGAATTAAATAACCCAGTTGTCACGCCACTACTGGGTTGTTTGTTGGCGGATCCAGAGTGGGAGGTGAGATCGGTTGGCCTTCAAGTCTTAGCAAATTTGCGACAAGAGCAATTCTTCCAACGCGATCGCTGCTTATTGGAGTGGATGTTCTTTCGCCTGGGAGATGAACATTCTATTGTCAGATACACCGCGTTAGAACTGGTTGAATCAATTTTACCACCCGATGATATCTTGCTTACGGCGATCGAGCAGATCATGCGGGGGTCATTTGCTGAACAACAGGTTAGTCTTCGATCCGTGATTAGAGTCTGCGAAACCGATAGATATTCCCAGTTGTTGAAGCGACTCGATCAGTTTGTACTGCCTGTGATTTATAAAATGATGGCCGGGTCAGCAGAAGATCAACTGGCTGGACTCTATGCGGCGATAGATTTGTGTGCAATTGACAAGATTTATTACAGATTAATCGACCGACATATCATTAAAAGTTTACAATCGAGTGAAGATGCTGAGGTTCAAGAGCAAGCTTCAGAGCTTCGCCAGTTGATGAGCAACCCATATATCTTTCCTGGGTTATTACAAAATTATTCCGAGTTCAAACAAAAGACTACCGGGGGTCAAGAGTTGGCAGAACTACTCAAAACATTAAAACGTGATCACCAAGAAGAATTATCATATCACATTACAAAATACAAGGTTGAACCGTCAAAAATTTGGAAAACCATGCCACCCAAGCGGCCTCATTTAATCAATCAACGACCTTGGCTTCGATAAATACCGATACATATTAATTTTTTCTTGAGAGGATTCCACAAAAATATCGGAACAAGGATTTATCAAGAAAAAATTAATTTCTAATCCAAGAAAAAATAGTAAAAGAAGTAAACCATGACAGAAAATATTTTGCAAGCCCCTGAAATAATCGAAGAAAATACTTCACCAATGCCAATTTACTTGGCTTTGATTAATTTTTTACGAGAAAATGATTTAGCTTTTATAGAATCAGAAGAAAATGGTACTTTGGGTTTAGTTGTCGAAGGCAATAATGGCAGATACACTTGCTACGCCATAGCCAGAGAAAAAGAGCAGCAAATGATATTCTACTCTCTATTTCCTATAAACGTTCCCGAAGCCAAGCGTTTAGCTATAGCCGAATTCATTACCAAAGCAAATTATGGGATGATGATTGGCAATTTTGAATTAGACTTTCAAGACGGTGAAATTCGCTTTAAAACAAGCATTGATGTAGAAAACGATTGCCTGACCTCTGCTTTAATTAAAAATTTAGTCGCGGCAAATCTCGCAATGATGGATCACTATATGCAGGGACTTATGTCAGTTATTTATGGAAATGTTTCGCCAGACGAGGCAATTGCTCAGATAGAGTAATCCCCAATCCCATTGTCAAAGACCTGCTTTTTATGAATAGAAGCGCATTAGAGGTTCTGTATCTGTAGCCGCACCCTTGAATTTATCGGGTTTATTAGACCTACGAAAACTGGATTGACGATAGTTAGGAATCCGGCAAAAAGAGCTCGTTAACTATCCCGTTTGACTGACCCTTCATGCCATTCCCCTAAGACCCAATCCGATATCCTCGATAAGGTAACAAAAATGATAATCCCCAATACGGTAACCATAAATAAGGCGGCAAACATTCTTGGAATTTGCAGATTGTAGCTGGCAATTAACATTTGATAGGCAATACCAGAATTTGCCCCTCCTGTTCCGGCGACAAATTCAGCTACCACAGCACCAATTAAGGCTAATCCCCCACTAATTCTTAATCCGGATAAGAAGTAAGGTAAGGCACTCGGCAGGCGCAAATATAGCAGGGTTTGCCACCGGGAGGCTTTGTACAGGCGAAATAAATCTCGTAAGTTGGGGTCGAGACTATTTAAGCCAAAGGTGCTATTAGAAATAATCGGAAATAAGGCCACAATCCAGGCACAAAGCACCAAAGCTCCAAAAATATTGTTTTTGAACCAGATAATAATTAAGGGGGCGATCGCCGCGATGGGGGTGGTTTGCAAAACAATGGCATAGGGATACAAACTTTTTTCGATCCACTTGCTTTGGGACATCAGGACCGCGAGTAACAAACCGGAAACCGCAGCGGTAAAAAAGGCGACCACCGTAATTTTAAAGGTGGTAATTAAAGCGGGAAATAAAATGTTCCAATCCGTAAATAAAGTCTTTAATATCAGCAAGGGGGCGGGTAAGAGATAGGGGGGCGTATGGGTAACCCGCACCCCTATTTCCCAAGCGGTTAAGACGATGATTCCGACGAGTATCGGAGCAATTGTATCCAGGGAAATCAACCGTCTCCAGTTGATTTTTTGCCAAAACAAGGCCATTTCTTTTTTCATCTGGTTTTATCAAAATAGGGGATAATTTGGATTCATTGTAGCGCGATCGCCCCGCTTCCGGTTAAAATTCGATACCCATTTTCATGCCCCATTCCGCATTGGATGGGAAAAACCCCACACCCGGGAGAGCCCACAGGGGTAGCACTTACTGGAATGATGAACGAGGGACTTTAACCGGGGATTCCTCCATCGTGTGGGATAAAGCCGATGCCACTTCTCGGCAATATTTTAGATAAACCTCACTGGTCCGAAATTCATCTGTGCGGGGTAACGGTTCATCAATTTTAATATCAGCAACGACTCGTCCAGGACGCGCTGCCATCACCACAACCCGCTTGGATAAATACACCGCTTCGTAAATATTATGGGTGACAAATAGCACCGTTGGGCGCTGTTTATTCCATAATGAAAGTAACTCATCATTGAGGTTAGTTCGGGTGATATCATCCAATGCCCCAAAGGGTTCATCCATCAGTAAAACCTGGGGTTCAGTGATGATAGACCGGGCAATTGAAACCCGCATTTTCATCCCTCCTGAAAGCTGCCGGGGATAGGCTTTTGCGAAGTTTTCCAGTCCGACTAATTCCAGGGTTTTATCGACCGTGGTATCGGCAATTTTTTTCGAGACCCCGGCTAATTTTAGGGGTAAGCGGACGTTCTCTCGAACCGTGGACCAAGGCATTAAGGCTGGTTCTTGGAAGACAAAGGCAATTTGCTCTTTTAAGGTGCGATCGGCCCATAATATTTCACCCCCACTTTTATCGATTAGTCCAGCAATAATTCTCAGCAGCGTACTTTTTCCGCATCCTGACGCGCCGACTAAACTCACAAAATCTGAGGCGTTAACGGTCAGATTGACATCTTTAAGGGCGACAACCCCATTGTTGAAAACCTTGCTCACCTGGGTAATCGCGATCGCGGCTTTAGTGTTCATCATTTCTCCGTAACGTATTAACGAATTCCTGGAATCATTCCGGGGAAGTTATTCCCACTGTTTCAGGATAAAAACCTCTCCTAAAACGCTTGCATAAGACCTAGTTTTTTAGAAAAATCTTTATAAAAAATTTACCCAAAAACTAGGGTGAAACATCAAGTTTTATAAAAACTTTACTCCAAATTTTAGGATTGGTAATAGTCAACTCCTTTATTAATAAAATCTAAAGTATAAGCATCTTTATAGTTTATTTTGGCATTTAAAACCCCTATTTCAATCAATTGTTCATATAAAGTTTTCCATCGGTCCTCTGTCATAGCCCCAATGCCTAAAGTGTTGGCATCCCCAAAATTGATCGCCTGATATTCTTCTATCTTTTCCAACGCGAAGGCTATCAAATCATCGGTCATTTCTGGATTATCTTGTTTAATCAACTCATTTCCTAACGTTGGTTCTGCTAAGTAACGATACCATCCCTTGATAGAAGCATCCATAAATCGTTGGACTAAATCGGGATTAGTTTCGACTAATTGATTAGTAGTTTCTATGGTAAAATTATAAGGATTTAAACCCGTTGCCTTGAGGGGTAACACTACCGGCTTAAACCCTCCCACCTGTTCAATAATATAAGGTTCAGAGGTTAAAATCCCCTGTTGTGCCGAATTATTATCCACTAAAAACGGCGTCACATTAAAATTGTAAGGGCGTTGTTGTCCTTGGGTATAACCGTACTGTTTTTCTAACAAAGGCCAATAAATAATACTCAGCCCTGGGGTAATAAAAATCGTCTTGCCCTTTAGGTCCGCTAAAGAGTCATTGCCGACTCCCGGATGAGCGAGTAAAACTTGAATTTCATCCTGAAAAATTGACCCCAGGGTAACTTTAGGAATGCCTTGTTCAATCGCTTGTAAAGCATTGACCGCTTGACCAATAGCAAAATCCATTAATCCCCCCATTAACATTTGGGTAATATTTCCCTGGGGTGGAAGGGGTTGAATTTCTACGTCTAATCCGTACTCTCGATAAAGTCCTGTCGCCACCGCCTGATAAAACCCGCCATATTCCGCTTCAGCTTTCCAGTTCAGTCCCAATCTAATCCGATCCAGATTTCCATCATTTTGAGAAGCTGATTGATTAGCATTTTGATTGGTACAGGCGGCTAACAGGCTGGTGCCTAATGCAATTCCACCGGCTTTGACGAACTGGCGACGATTCAAATTGTAGAAATTATTCATGATTTTTAGAGTTATTTTCAAAGTCAATTATAGAGGATATTTCGATGGAAATCGGATTTTCAACCTCCGGAAACCGGACCTTGATCCTGATATTGTCTTGAAATTTAGATCCTTAACAAGGGAGTAAATTCATGGAGGTTGTCGCCGAGATTATACCAGATTAGGGGCATCCGGCGATCGCCACAAGGGGTCAGATTCTCCCCAAACAACCCTTTGACCCTCTCTCAATGAACTCACAAATCTAGGTTTTTTACAAATTTCCCGATTGAGTCGGCGTCAATTCACCGCCAATTCCTTCCCCTGGGTAAAGGCTTTCTGATTCAAACCCTGACTGGGGTCCCCCTCTTTACGGGGTTGTCAAGCGCCCCTAGACCTAGGTCCCTGGACCTCTTACCGGCGATCGCCTCTCCCAACCTCCCAGGGGAACTCCCGGGAATAAAAACAATTAGACATGGTAAAATTGCCCATAAAACTATTTTTTAAACCCATGACCCCTCCCAACCCCCTGGTCCCCTTGCCCTTAGAGAAACAATTTCCTTTAACCACTGTAGGCGCATTAGTGGGCAATTCAAGTGGAACAGTTTTGATTGTTAAAACCACCAAATGGACGGGAACATGGGGAGTACCAGGCGGAAAAGTAGAATGGGGTGAATCCCTAGAATCTGCCTTGATTCGAGAGTTTCAAGAAGAAGTCGGTTTGAACTTAACTCAAATCCGCTTCGCCTTACTTCAAGAAGCTGTTCTAGATACTCAATTTTTCAAAGAAGCGCATTTTATTCTGGTTAATTATTATGCGTTTTCAGAAACTGAAACCATCACCCCGAATGAAGAAATTGAAGAATGGGCTTGGGTGAATCCTTTCGAGGCCCTAGAGTATCCCCTCAATACCTATACTCGTCTGTTGGTTAGAGACTATATTAGTTTAATGGAAAATCCGTTTTAAACTGTGCTAAACCATTCATAAATCATGATAAAAGAACAAAGGGGTCTATTGATTCGTCTCCTGATCCTGCCCCAAAAAATTAGGTTAAATTCAAGATGCCAGAACCATTGTACAACCAACAATTCTATGAAAATCAACAACAGGGGTCCGTGGAATCGGCCCAAGTTGTTGTGCCGATGATCCAGAATCTTATTCAGCCCCAAAGTGTCGTGGATGTCGGCTGTGGTGTGGGGAGTTGGTTATCGGTGTTTGATGCCTGCGGCGTTGAGGATTATTTGGGAATCGATGGGGACTATGTGGATCAAACCATGTTGCTAATCCCCCCATCCAAATTTCAAGCCGGGGACCTGATCCAACCGATTCATTTAACTCGCACTTTTGACTTAGCGGTTTCCCTAGAAGTGGCGGAACATTTACCCCATGATCAGGCGGAACAATTCGTCAAAACTTTAACGAGTTTAGCACCAGTGATTCTATTTTCCGCAGCCATTCCCTTTCAAGGGGGAACCGGTCATGTTAATGAACAATGGCCAGAATATTGGCAAACCTATTTTAATCGGTGTGGATATATTCTGTTTGATGTATTTCGGGCCAATCTTTGGAATAATGAAGCGGTTCAACCCTGGTATCGGCAAAATATTTTTCTTTATCTTAGAGAAGATAGAATTGAAAAATATCCCCGAGTCAAAGAAGCGGTAGAAGGGCAAAAATCCTTACCCCTCTCAGTTGTTCATCCTGAAACTTATCTCTATAACATTAATCTTGTCAAGTAACGACTGATTCGGAATCCGGTTTTTTGAGGTCTGCTAAAACCTATATCCGATCCTTTATCAGTTGTGGAATGCCCTCACCCCTTTCTCGTCGGCGGCCCAAAGGGGGTCGAAGGGGGTCGAAGGGGGTCGAAGGGTCGAAGGGGGTTTGGGGTGAGGGTTTTACCATACAGACATGAAAAACGCTATATACCCTTTGGGCTGTAGGTTTTAGTGGGATGGGAGTTGTCTGTTGAGTGGCTTGTCAAAATGCTCAATTTGTGGTTTGTTAGAAGAAGGAAATATCTGTTAATCAAATGGACCTTAATGGAAAAGTTGCCCTCGTGACTGGGGGTGGAATTCGGGTAGGACGCGCACTGGTTTTGGCATTAGCGAAAGCTGGATGCGATGTGTTGATTCATTATGGACAATCGGCAGATGGGGCGATGGAAGTCAAGGCAGAAGCGGAATCTTTGGGGGTCAAGGCGATCGCCTACTCGGCTAATTTGTCCGATCCGGTGGCAACGGAAACCGTGATTCCGAAAGCGATCGAAGCCTTTGGAAAAGTTGATATTCTAATTAATAGCGCCTCAATTTTTCCGGACGAAGACCGATTTTATCAGACCGATGTGGCCTTATGGGACCGCATTTTTGCCATTAATCTTCGGGCCCCATTTCAACTCTCTCAAGCCTTTGCTAAACAAATTCCCCCCGATGGACAGGGGAAAATTATTAATATTAATGATGCTCGAATTCCCCGTCCCAATACCGACCATTTTGCCTATCGGTTGACCAAGCGGGGTTTGTGGGATATGACCGAAATGATGGCTTTAGAATTAGCCCCACGAATTACTGTGAATGCTTTAGCATTGGGACAAATTTTGGAACCGCCCGGGGAACCGGACCCAGAAGCATTTCTGAAAGCCTTTGCCGAAGAGCATATCCCCTTGAAATTTTGTGGAAATCCCAAAGTAGTGACTGACAGTGTGTTCTTTTTACTGGGTCAAGAGTTCTTAACGGGGAGCACGATTACCCTCGATGGGGGTGAAAATATTTAGCTTACCCGATCGCCGTTGCAACGGCTTCTAATTCAGGTTTGAACCAAGCGGCCCGTCCGTTTTCAGTCAAGTCGAGGAATGCCTCTAAATTTTCACAGCGTCCTTCCTGCATATACCGATAAAACACGCGATTCAAGCGCTGATTTTCAGAAAACTCGGCGATCGCTGCCTTGTAAATTGAATCGGTAAGTTCCAGTTCCTGGGCTGCCAAGGCATCAAAAATTTGCTGATAGCCGATTTCAATGGTCTCGAAAGCTCGTTTGGATTGAGTAATCGAATTGTCGCGCTTGTAATAGCGGTATAACGAGTCCGGATGAATTGGTATTGTTTCGACGCGGCTTAACAGTTCTAAATTGAACAAAACATCCGCAGCAAAAGCGAATTTTCTCCATCCTTTCCCTAAAAATTCTCGGCGGAATACGGGGAAAAAAGGAACCCGAGGGGATAAAATATCTTGTGCCGTTGCCCAAGTGATGGTGGTGCGATCGCAGAACGGGCGCTTATAAAGAACTAAGTCTTGATTATAAACGCCAGTATTGTCGATCGCTGCTCCATATTCTATCGCCAGAGGCACTAACTCCACCAAGCGGTTAGGTGCATAGGCATCATCGGCATCTAAATTGGCAAAAATTTCACCCTGAGCAATAGCCGTCGCAGCGTTCCGGGCGGGGGATTCTCCTGTTCCCCAACCTTCGGTGTAGGCTTGTTTAAAGCGCGGGTCTTGAATGCCTTGATCCGCAAGAACTGCTAAATAATCAACGCCATCATTGGAACCAATCACCGCTTCCCAATTGCTATAGTGTTGTTCTTGAAGACTTTGAATCGTCAAGGCGATCGTCTCTTGGGCACGATAGGCTGGAATGATAATGCTAACTAACGGTTCAA
>NZ_JAFLQW010000093.1 GCF_017313335.1 Phormidium pseudopriestleyi FRX01
CCGGTTTGCTCAATTTGGGCCAGCGGTTCTAAAACCGGGGGAGCGGTATCTTTGAAGGGAACTGGAGAGTCTAGCTCGCGATAGGATAAAATTAAAAATAGTCCCGGATCCGCCACAGTCATCAGCCGTTCAATCAACCGCAAAGACCCGGCATCCGCCCACTGAAAATCGTCTAAAAATAGGGTTAGGGGATGGTTAGGATGGGCGAAAACTTTGATGAAATTTTGAAAGGTCATAAGAAAGCGATTTTCGGCTTCTGCGGGGGGTAAACTGTTGATAGGCGGTTGCTTGCCCAAAATTAGCTCCATTTCGGGAATCACATGAACAATCACCTGTCCATTGTTTCCGAGTGCTACTTTCAGTTGTTGTTGCCAGCAGTGAAGGCGATCGTCTGGTTCCATGAGCAGGTTAGCCACTAATTCCTCAAAGGCTTTAATCCACCCCAAATAGGGAATATCTTGCTGATTTTTGTCAAATTTTCCGGAAATAAAGTAGCCATTTCTTTTGGCAATGCGGGATTCGAGTTGCTGCACTAATGCGGTTTTACCGATACCGCTTTCCCCCAAGACTAGCATCAGTTCTCGTTGACAATTTACGGTACGCTCAAAGGCAGACCATAAGGTTTTAATTTGTGTTTGGCGTCCATAAAATTCATGAGAAATATTAAATTTTCGGCAAATATCATTTTCCCCTAAGATAAAATCTTCGATTTCTCCGGTTGCTTCTAATTGCATCAAGCAGACGACTAAATCCGCTTGTAGTCCCCAGGCACTTTGATATCGGTCTTCTGCTGTTTTGGAGAGCAATTTCATCACCAGGTCGGAAATGATTTTGGGAATGGAGGGGTCGATTTGATGCGGGGGAATCGGCTGTTTTGCCAGATGGCAATGGACCAGTTCCATCGGGTCGGGACTGGTAAAGGGGAGTTGGTTGACCAGGAGTTCGTAGAGGGTGACTCCTAGGGAATAAAAGTCGGTCCGATAATCCAGGGTGCGGTTCATCCTGCCGGTTTGTTCCGGGGACATATAGGCGAGAGTCCCTTCTAAAAGGTTGGGATTTTTTAAGGGGGGATTTTCTTGGGAGACAATCGTGGCAATGCTAAATCCAATCAGCTTGACTTCCTCGGTTTCTGGGTTGAAGAGGATATGCTCGGGATTGATATCTTTGTGGATGATGTTAGCACTATGTATGGAGCCAATGGCTTCGGCAATTTGAATGGCAAGGGGTAAAAATTCCGCCTGAGTTAAGGCGCGATTTTTGATGAATTGTTTTAAGGATTGTCCGCCAAAGTCTTCTAAGATTAAGGCGATCGCCTGGTTATACTTTTGCAAGCCATAAGTCTGGACTACTCCGTCTAAATTCAGCCGATAAATTTCATACTCTTGCTTGTATCGGCTAAAATCTCCGGCACTGACTCCATCGGAATGCAACATTTTCACGATCGCCGGTAAGTTATCTCGCGATCGGATGGTGCGATAGACGACTGACCGAGAGTTTTCGCTCAGTTGGTCAATGATTCTAAAACCGTTGAGGACTTGGGTCGGTATTTTGCTTTCTATCATAGGTCCAGTGGGTGGATTGGTCCAGTCAGAATAGGGAAAATTTAAAATCCCCCCAGAACAGCCCAAACCAGTGTTCTCGGAGTGGGTTCAAACGGGTTTTAGGGTGGCGATCGCCCAGTCCACACGGTTGGTTACGAACCAGGCTTGCCTTGATTTTCTCAGTGTAACTTAAGCCTTTCTACTTTTCTGTAAAAAAATCAGCAAATCTCCACTGAATCCATCGCGACTGATGGGGGAATCCGTGACCAGATGAGTTAACTTCCTGATTTATCCTTGTTCTCTCACTGAATCAGCACTGACTAATCTTTAGATTTGCATCTATTTATTTTAAAATTAAGAGATAATTTAGCGGCCTTTTTCCATAATGAGTAATCCCTTAAAACGCTTAAAATATTTACCCTGGACTTCCCTGCTGCCGGTGGCGGGCCTCACGACTCAACTTGTGGCTGCAGTTGAGGTCTGGTTGGCTTATGGGGCCACCCAATCAAGCGCCCTCCGGAATGCCTTGACTTTGCTCTATGCACCTCCTTTAGGAACCTTGGTTTTGTTTGCATTGGGAATGGGAATGGGGGCGATCGCCGTCTATGGATGCGAACTCTGGAATCGGTCCATGCTCAACACCGGGAGTCTCTGGGCCTTAGCCTTTTGCTTACTCCTCGGTCTCTTCATTAAGTCCCTCCTCCCCATCCCCGGGTTACTCGTGGATCTTTCCGAAATCTCTTTTATTGCTATGGTGGTGGGCATTTTCTGGAAGGGCCGACCTTACATCCGCTAACTCACCTTGGCGGCACTCGCTTGAGCTTGATCACCACCCCAGGATTGAGAATTGAGCATTGAGGATTGTAGAGGGATTGTCCTTGCTCAATTGTCAATCCTTGAGCCTTGATTTTTGAATAGGCAAAAAAAATCCCGCTCAAGTTGAACGGGAAGCCATCAGGGTGCATCTACTAATGCACCTTATATTAACCCATGAGGGGTGTAACCCCACAGTTCTTTAACAAAAATTTATAAAGTCGCTGAAAAGGTCGAAATCTCGTTCACTGGCTCGGAATCAATTCACCCAATTCAGGTAAAAATTACAGATTAATTATTTACGATTTAACTGAATTGCTCTAGTTTAAGTGTTCAGAAAACTCTAAAGCAGCTAATTGAGCACGACGCTGAGAGAGTTGAAACTCTAAGGATTCGATTTCCGAAAGCAGTTGCTGTCGTCGTTGTTCCACCCCATCGGTTTGGAACGCTAAAAAGGCTTCAATATCGGGCCATAATTCCACCGCCCAATCTTTACTAGCACTCCGGTATTCTTTGATAATTTGGACTGTGCCATTGGGTTCGAGTGCAAATAAACTGTACAACCGCTTCTGAGTCGATTTTTTGCTGCCTTTTTTCTCGCAATGGAGATAGAGTCCGGGTTGTTGAAAGGTTTGGACGCTGAGGTTCCTGACAAAATCACCCAGAATCGAATACCCATCGGTGGCGGTGGTATCGACTCCCTCAACTCGCTTGCACCAGTTGCCTGATTTTTCGGAAAGACTGCCTTCCCAAAAACCCGGTGCATTCAGGAAGGCTTCTTTAAGATTAACCAGAAAGGATTCATTCATGGATTTAAGGTTGAATTTGGTGACGGGGGGCGATCGCCTGTAATCAGGAAAGATGAATCAGGACCCTCCCTGGACGGCTAGGACAAACTTGGAGGAGTTACTTCGTGGAGACTGAACCCCATTGAGCTTCACCGGACATCGGCTGAGTGGTCACCTGTTTGCTCTGATTTCGCACCTCTTTCTTTTCCAAATGAGGTGCAATGGGGGTTGCCGACTCGGATCCAGTGGATTCTGGATGGGGAGTGACTGATTCTTCAGGCGATCGCCACTCGGAGATCTCCGGCATCAGTTCTGCGGTCATTTCTCTGGGTTCAGCATCCCCAGTCCCTGGCGAAACCAAGGCGGTACGTCGAAGGGAGGGAGCTTTTTTCGGACGACGCACCACAGGTTTGGGTTTGTTCGGATCCGCAATGAACCAGAGAACGGCAACAATAACGAAGATATCTAATAGCAACATTTCCAACATAATCAAACCTTAAATCTTGCGGCAGAACAACCCTAGAGTGGGTTCGGGTCGCGATCGCTTGGCCTCAAGGAACGGTCAGCAACTGTCCCCTGAACGGGGAGCGCGAATCCTTTCTTGATTGTAGAAGTTAAGAGGACCGAGAGCCAACTGTTTACTTGAGAAATCCTGCACTTTTAACCGAGTTTCCCACCGCTAGATCGGGATGCCAGCACCAGAAAGCTGAGTCAGAAACCCACTTTCTGGCGATCGCAGGGTCACCCCTTAACCTTCACCCACCCAGGAAACCTCCTTAATCCAGAGGTGATGCTACAGTCTGGGGTTTTGTGCTTTCGGTTCCATTTGGGATTCTGGGATATCCGGCGCGGGGATAGTTTGTTTCAGGTGATAACCCTGATGGTCCATTTCTCGCACAAAATTAGTCGGTTCTTCGGGTTCTACCGGGGGTGCTGCGCCAGGGGGTGGCGCTTCCCGTCTAAGTTTTTTAAGTTTAGCTTTTCGTCCCATTGTATTCGTCTCCACTGAGGTTTTTAACTAAATTTTAGCTGAATTTCGTGACTAGAAATTTATATTTTCGCTGTTTTTAGGTCCGCTGTCTGGACGACTCTGGGGATTAGCTAATTGCAGATTAGAAATTGAGTCACGATTTGGCCCTGGCGACCCTCCGGAGTGGTGATATTGGCAAAATAGCCGCGACGATCCTCTACGGTTAAGATCGTGCCGTTGGGGACAGGGGCGATGACCTCTCCACCGGGCGATCGCAGGTTAACCGGCCCCCCGTCTAAGGTTTGGACCTGCATCGTCCCTGTAAACCGACGGTTCCCATAATGATGGTAAGTGAGAAAGCGTTCGGAGACCCAACCTGTTAACCCACCTGGGGCGGTTATGTCTGACCAATTCCCGGTGCGATCGCCTGCATTAAATAACACCACCGTGCCATTCGGAACCGTTCCCAGGATTCTCCCATCGTTTGGACTCTCTCGCACATTCAAGACACCCCCTTCTGTGTTCACCTGCCGATACCAGGTCCGGCAGTTGGGGTCAACATTCTCTTCAGATTGTGCCAAACTCAACGGGACAATAGCTAAAATCGTGAATAAGATTAATACAGTGAAGACAACAAAATTGCGTTTCATTTTCACACTTTTATAGAATTAGTCAATTGTAGGGTTTTCCAGCTATCGAGCATCAGTTTTAACCAATCCCACAAGTGACCCTGTCCACCCTACTACTTAAGTAGAATATTGGATTTTTTGGAGTTCCCTTAGACTCCCTAGAACTCCAGAAGGACATGGCACTGTCATGTCCCTCCCAGGTGAATTGAAAGTTAACCGAAGATATCAAATACACCATCCTCAATAATGCCATTCGGATTGGCGGTTCCGGTA
>NZ_JAFLQW010000671.1 GCF_017313335.1 Phormidium pseudopriestleyi FRX01
GGATTTTGCCAATGCTGGGGACGCGCGCGAGGTTGACGACTAACGCGCGCCGGCGGGTGGGCTTCTCCGCGCGTATTTAGGCCCACGCGCATTTAGGCCCACGCGTATTCAGCCTTGGGCAACAGCGCGCTGATGCAGCTGCCAACTGAACGGGCAATGTGGTTTCAGGGCCAGGCGTTCATGTGCCAGGCCATGGGCCAGAGCCTTGTCGCCGCCGCGAATGGCTGCTTCGATCAAGGTCCGATGCACAATGTCCCGCTGTCGCCCTTTGGGGTAGGCAGGAATCCCCCGGCTTTAGACGTGGTACGGTTCAAAGCAATCTGCTTTTTTTGGATGAATCAGGGTCCCTGTACTGCGGGTGATCCCGTGGTTCGTTCTTAAAAATTGTCACAGCTAAACTCCATCTAGTCTAATCTGGGTGGGGTTTTTCCTTTGGAGATTAGGGGTCAGGAGAATTCTGTTTGAGGGATGGGGAAAATCAGTCCGGCAAGGCTGTTTCTGCAAGCGATCGCAGATTATATCAGAAAACCCGAAAAATGCAAATGAGTGAATATCGCTATGATATCCCTAGTCTCCCGTTTCTATGGCGGGTCTATGTCAAAATGTTAACCAATGAGTTAACTCAGTAAAGAAGTATTTAAGTGGGCCTCAGCGATGGAACCAATTTATCAGTATGCTTGGCTGATCCCAGTTCTGCCCTTATTAGGGGCAATGCTGGTCGGCTTGGGCTTGATTTCCTATAACAAGACGACGAATAGTCTGCGGCAAGTGACGGCCACATTCTTGGTCTCCTGCGTAGGTGCAGCAATGGTTTTGTCCTTTGCCTTGCTGTGGAGTCAAATCCAAGGACATGAAACCTACACCCGAACCGTGGAATGGGCGTCGGCGGGGAATTTTCACCTAACAATGGGTTACACCATTGACCACCTCTCGACGCTGATGCTGGCGATCGTGAGCACAGTGGCCCTGTTGGTGATGATTTACACCGATGGCTACATGGCTCATGATCCCGGATATGTGCGCTTTTACACCTACCTGAGCCTGTTTAGCACCTCAATGTTGGGTCTGGTGATCAGTCCGAACCTGGTTCAGGTTTATATCTTCTGGGAACTCGTCGGGATGTGTTCCTATTTGCTGATCGGATTTTGGTTCGATCGCCAACCGGCAGCCGATGCTTGTCAAAAAGCATTTGTCGTTAACCGTGTCGGTGACTTTGGTCTGCTGTTGGGGATGTTGGGCTTATATTGGGCAACGGATAGTTTTGATTTTCAAATCATGGGCGATCGCCTGCAAGATCTTGTCCAATCTGGGGCGATCGGTGCAGGAGTCGCCGCCATCTTAGCCGTCTTAGTCTTTCTGGGACCCGTTGCCAAATCCGCTCAATTCCCCTTGCACGTCTGGCTACCCGACGCAATGGAAGGCCCCACACCCATCTCCGCCTTAATCCACGCCGCCACAATGGTGGCTGCCGGAGTCTTCTTAATTGCCCGGATGTACCCCGTCTTTGAAAATATCCCCAGCGCCATGTCCGTCATCGCCTGGACCGGATGTTTCACCGCCTTCCTAGGGGCAACCATCGCCCTCACCCAAACCGACATCAAAAAAGGGTTAGCCTACTCCACCATGTCCCAACTGGGTTACATGGTCATGGCAATGGGCATCGGGGCCTACAGCGCCGGATTATTTCACCTCATGACCCATGCCTACTTCAAAGCCATGCTCTTTCTCGGGTCTGGATCCGTGATTCATGGCATGGAAGAAGTCGTCGGTCATGACCCCACCCTGGCCCAAGATATGCGGTTAATGGGTGGACTGCGGAAATTTATGCCGATTACCGCCACTACCTTCGCGATCGGCACCCTCGCCATTTGTGGCATCCCGCCCTTTGCCGGATTCTGGTCCAAAGACGAAATCCTCGGGGCCGCCTTTGAAGCCAATCCCGCCCTCTGGGGAGTCGGCTGGCTGACTGCCGGGATGACTGCCTTCTATATGTTCCGGATGTACTTCCTGACCTTTGAAGGACCCTTCCGAGGCAACGACATCGAGATTCGTCACGAACTCAAAACCGAAGCCGAAGCCGGAGAACCCATCCTCGCCTTTGGTCCCGGAGCAATGGACCCTCGGGAACTAGAAGCCAGCCACGATGACCACTCTCACGGTCATCACAGCGAATATCCCCACGAGTCCCCCCTAACCATGACCTTCGCCTTGATGGCCCTGGCCGTGCCGTCGGTCCTGATTGGGTTAGTGGGAACTCCCTTTGCCAATTACTTTGAGGCATTTATTCATCCTCCCAGTGAATCCCTGGCTGAAATTGCCGAACACGCCGAAGAATTCAACCTCACCGAATTCTTAGTCATGGGCGGCAGTTCCGTGGGAATTGCCCTACTCGGGATTACCTTGGCATCCCTGATGTACTTGAGTCGGAAAATCGACCCCAAGGCGATCGCCTCCCAAATCAAACCCCTCTACTTGCTCTCCCGCAAGAAATGGTACTTTGACGAAATCTACAACTCCCTGTTTGTCATCGGTTCGCGCCGGTTAGCCAGACAGGTGATGGAAGTGGATTATCGCGTCGTTGATGGGGCCGTCAACCTCACCGGGTTGATTGCCGTCATCAGTGGCGAAGGACTCAAATACTTTGAAAACGGTCGCGCCCAATTCTACGCCCTGATCGTCTTTGTTGCCGTTCTAGGCTTAGTCATCATCTCCGGCGTGACTTAATCCAATTCATCTGTCGCCCAACCAGAAGCCAGAATCCCAGCATCATTGCCTCGGAGTTAATTCTGGCTTCTGTAGTGTGACGGCTGGATTTTTTATACTCAATCCGGTGGGATAAAAACCCGCACCCTCAAGGACTGTGTTGGTTAACGGGAGACCTAACCCCCCAACCCCCTTCCCTCCGAGGGAAGGGGGAGAATCAAAGCCCCTCCCCTCAGAGGGGAGGGGTTTGGGGAGAGGTCTCTTTCTTAATTCGCCAACAGACTCCTCAAGGGTCTGGCTACAGGAACAAAGCCAGCGGGCGCGGGCTAAAAGCAAAAGCCTTTTAAGTAACCACCGGATTTAGTAGCTTTGATGAATTTTGGTAGCGATCTATGAACATGGCTGAATTTCCTTGGCTGACGACAATTATCCTGTTTCCGATCGCGGCATCCCTGCTCATCCCCATTATCCCCGATAAAAATGGGCGCACGGTGCGTTGGTATGCCCTAATCGTCGGACTCATTGACTTTGCCCTCATTGTTTACACCTTTTGCAACCATTACGACCTCAGTAACCCCAATATCCAGCTTTTTGAAAGCTATTCCTGGGTTCCTGCCTTAGACCTCAACTGGTCTGTCGGGGCCGATGGGTTATCCATGCCCCTGATTATCCTCACCGGATTTATCACCACCCTGGCAATTTTGGCCTCCTGGCCCGTCACCTTAAAGCCAAAACTGTTTTTCTTCTTGATTTTGGCTATGTATGGCGCACAGATAGCCGTCTTTGCCGTCCAGGATATGCTGTTGTTCTTCCTAGTATGGGAATTAGAACTGATTCCGGTGTACCTGCTGCTCTCCATCTGGGGCGGTAAAAAACGCCTCTATGCAGCCACCAAATTTATCCTCTACACCGCAGGCGGTTCCCTGTTTATTCTGCTGGCGGCCCTCGCAATGGCCTTCTACGGGGATACCGTCACCTTTGATATGCAGTCCCTGGCAGCTAAAGACTACGCCATTAACTTAGAACTATTGCTCTATGCGGCGTTTTTAATTGCCTACGGCGTCAAACTCCCCATCTTCCCCCTGCATACCTGGTTACCTGATGCTCACGGGGAAGCGACAGCCCCAGTGCATATGTTACTCGCCGGGATTCTGCTGAAGATGGGGGGATACGCCATCATCCGCATGAATGCCCAAATGTTACCCGACGCTCACGCGGTGTTCGCACCGATGTTAGTCATCCTCGGGGTGGTGAATATCGTTTATGCAGCTCTTACATCTTTCGCACAAAGAAACCTCAAACGAAAAATTGCCTATTCCTCGATTTCTCACATGGGATTTGTGCTAATTGGTATTGGGTCATTTACCGACTTAGGGTTAAGCGGCGCAGTCTTGCAAATGGTCTCACATGGACTCATTGGGGCGAGTTTGTTCTTCATGGTAGGAGCAACCTACGATCGCACCCATACCCTGATGTTGGATGAAATGGGCGGCATCGGGCAAAAGATGAAAAGATCCTTTGCCATGTGGACTACCTGTTCCTTAGCCTCCCTAGGGTTGCCAGGAATGAGTGGATTTGTTGCTGAATTAATGGTCTTTGTCGGCTTTGCCACCAGCGATGCCTACAGCTTGACATTCCGAGTCGTCGTCGTCTTCTTAGCGGCAGTCGGGGTCATTCTCACTCCGATTTACCTGTTGTCTATGCTGCGAGAAATGTTATACGGACCGGAGAACAAGGAATTAGTTGAACATGAAGCCCTGATTGATTCTGAACCCCGGGAAGTGTTTATCATTGCTTGCCTGTTAGTGCCAATTATTGGGATTGGGTTATATCCCAAGATTCTCACCCAAGTCTATGATGCCACCACGGTACAGTTAACCGCCAGATTGCGGAACTCAGTACCAACCTTAGCGGGAAATGCCTCGGTTGCCCTAGGAGAACCGATGGAAGCCCCGGTAATTGGTAGTAGTCGATAGGTTCTCTACAATTTATTTAAGGACAGGGCAATGCCGTGTCCTTGCAGTGAAGGTAGTTTTAATTAGCTGCCTTTTTTTATAATCATTTATACTTGCAAACCATGACATCCCAACCGATTATCCTCTGGTATCGCAACGATTTGCGCGTACATGATAACGAGCCCCTTCATCGCGCCATCCAAACCCATGCGCCGATTATCCCTATCTATTGTTTCGACCCCAGACAATTTTCTACAACTGCTTATGGCTTTCCAAAAACCGGCCCATTCCGCGCCCAGTTTTTACTCGAAAGTGTGGCGAACCTGGGTCAATCCCTGCAAAACTTGGGCAGTAACTTAATTATTCAAATAGGAAAACCTGAGTTAATTTTACCGCAAATCGCCCAACAAGTCAATGCCTCAGCGATTTATTTCCATCAGGAAGTAACAGCGGAAGAAATTGCGGTAGAAACAGCACTATCCCAAGCTGTCAAACCCCTGAATGTTGGGCTTAAATCGTTTTGGGGACATACTCTATATCATTGCGATCGCCTGCCGTTTGATATCCCCAATATTCCCGAACTGTTCACCCACTTTCGCAAACAAATCGAGAAAACAGCCACACCGGATTCCTGCTTTCCCACTCCCACCCAGTTGCCGCCATTACCAGAAATAGAGACAGGAAAATTACCCAGTTTAACTGAATTAGGAGTGGAGACAAAGGCGATCGCCTCCAAAGGCGTGCTCCCCTTTACTGGAGGAGAAAGCGCCGGAATTGCGCGATTGGAGGACTATATTTGGACAGGCGATCGGCTGCGAACCTACAAAGAAACCCGCAACGGAATGCTCGGTCCCGATTATTCCTCCAAATTTTCCCCTTGGTTATCCTTGGGTTGCCTCTCCCCCCGCTACATTTACCAACAAGTCCAAGACTACGAAACCCAACGCATCAAAAACGACTCCACCTACTGGCTAATTTTCGAGTTACTCTGGCGAGATTACTTTCGCTTCATCTGCGCCAAACATGGCAATGCTATCTTCCGTCAATCCGGATTACAAGGAATCCCCATCCCCTGGCAGGAAGACTGGCAAAAATTCACCCTCTGGCAACAAGGAAAAACCGGCTTTCCCCTTGTAGATGCCAATATGCGCGAACTCGGTGCCACTGGATTTATGTCGAATCGAGGCAGACAAAACGTCGCCAGTTTCCTGACTAAAAACCTCGGCATCAATTGGCAGATGGGTGCAGAATGGTTCGAGTCACTGCTGATTGATTATGATGTTTGTAGCAATTGGGGGAATTGGAATTACACCGCTGGTGTGGGGAATGATGCGCGAGGGTTTCGATTTTTTAATATTATCAAACAATCCAAAGATTATGACCCCGAGGGGAAATATGTAAAACATTGGTTACCCGAATTGGCAGCAATTCCGGCAGCTAAAGTGCATGAACCCTGGAAATTATTGGAGGTAGAACAGCAGCGATTTGGAGTGAAAATTGGGGTGGATTATCCTCATCCTATCGTTGATTTATTAGAGTCAGCAAAAGCAAATGAGCAGCTATATAAATCCGCTTTCAAACGTTCGTAGTAACGACTGAAGTCGTTGCGCGTGACTTGGCTGACGCACGAGTCACGCACAATTGGAGGTGCTGCCTCCAGTAACAGGCGCTTCAGCCGCAGGATGCCCTTATCACGGCTTCAGCCATGACACGAGGATATAGCAATCCTAAATGATTTATGACATCTTCAGCTCCCCTCTCCCAAAGGGGGAGAGGGGTTGGGGGTGAGGGCATTCCACAACTGATAAAGGAGCTGCTATATCCCCCCAAAATCCCCTCAATTGTGGCACAATAAAATAACATCACCCTGGTGCGATACCCATGTTAGGCAAGACCCTGCGCGGACGGTACCATATCTTCAAAAAATTAGGAAAAGGCGGGTTTGGAGAAACTTATCTGGCAGAAGATAGAGACTTACCCGGCACTCCTTGCTGTGTGGTGAAGCGTCTGTTTCCTCAATCCAAAAATCCCGTTTTCTTGCAAACTGCTAAACGTCTGTTTGATA
Organism: Phormidium pseudopriestleyi FRX01; assembly: GCF_017313335.1. Lineage (GTDB taxonomy): Bacteria > Cyanobacteriota > Cyanobacteriia > Cyanobacteriales > Laspinemataceae > Laspinema > Laspinema pseudopriestleyi. The sequence goes on from NZ_JAFLQW010000671.1 coordinate 6,724, forward strand.
AAGAAGCGGAAATTATGCACCGCCTCAATACTTGCGATCGCATTCCTCGACTCTTGGCACATTTTCAAGAAAATGGGGAATTTTATCTCGTTGAAGACTTCATCGATGGTGAAGATTTCCAACAACAGAACCCTCTCTCCCCGGGAACTCCTGAATCAGAAGTGATTCACCTGCTGACAGAAATTCTGGAGATTCTGGCTTTTGTACATCAGCAGCATATCATTCATCGGGATATCAAACCGGCGAATTTGATGCGGCGGCAAGGGGATGGAAAACTGTTTCTGATTGATTTTGGGGCGGTGAAAGAGGTGGCTACCCTCAGCGTCAATTCCCAAGGACAAACTACCGAAACCGTGGCGATCGGAACTCCCGGATATATGCCCAGTGAACAAGCTGGAGGCAACCCCAAATCCAGCAGCGATATTTATGCGTTGGGGATGGTTATGATTGAATTAATCACCGGAATCCGGGCGGACAAACTCCCCAAAGATAGCTGTGGAGAACTCTGCTGGCGCAATTTAGTGAAGCTCTCTCAACCGTTGGCCGATGTGTTAGAAAAGATGGTCAGATATGACTATCGACAACGCTTTGCCTCAGCCAGAGAAACCCTGGAAGCGATTGAAAATTTAGATAAAATCACTTTACCTACTATGCCATCTTCTGCAAGTTCTTCTCAACGGACCAAAGTTCAAGGATTTCATCCCATTTTGTTGGTTAAACGAGCATTACGGGGAGAAACCCTAGCGATTGTGGAACTGCTGCTGATGATTGTCGCCACGGCAGCGGCAGTGTTGGCAGTTCCGCAAGTACAAAAATTGTTGCCCCAGGAGCAGATTCCACTGGTCCAGGCAGCGGAGTTTAAAGCCTATCAAAATGCTGAATATCAGCTTAAACTCAACTATCCCACCACCTGGGAAATGGACAGCAGACGGAATAGAATCACCCATACCCTAGTCACCTTTCGGATACCGGAAGCGGAATTAATGGTCAGCGTGGAAGATTTATCATCCCAACCGACAAGTTTTGATAAATACACCAATGATTTTATGGCCGAACTTGAAGCGAATATTACCAATTTTAAAAAGCTACAAGAAGGAGAAACCACCCTAGCCCAACAAGCTGGTTATCAGGTATTTTATACGGGAAAAGTGGACAATATTTCCATTCAAAGTTGGCAGAGTTGGACGGTGAAAGGGGATAAGGCTTATGTTTTTACCTATTCCGCCCATTCGCGTCAATATAAAGAGCATTTACCCACCGTTCAAGCCATGATTGAATCAGTGCAAATTGATTAAGTTAGTGACAACATTGGGACCCCACCCTAACCCTCCCCTTGCCAAGGGGAGGGGACAAGAGGTATTAGGAATTCCGGTCCCCCCCCTTAGCAAGGGGGGGCTAGGGGGGGTTCCGATGTTGAGGGATAACCCACCAATATTCAAATAGGAAATAGAGGCTTTTTACCCCCATCCCCTGGCATAAAGAGGACCCCACCCTAACCCTCCCCTTGCCAAGGGGAGGGGACAAGAGGCAGCCCTAGAGCACAACCGATTGATCTCTCAAGTTCAATTTCGGTTCTTAATGTCTGATGTCCTAACCTCTAACCTATGCATCAAACCAGATGGTAACGCTATTAGAAAACCCCCTGCGCGTGGGACTCCAACAAGATCGGATTCCCGAACCGCAGATTTTGATTATTTTCGGGGCCTCCGGTGACCTCACCCAGAGAAAACTCGTTCCGGCAATCTATCAGATGAAACTGGAGCGCAAATTGCCTCCGGAACTGACTATTGTCGGGGTATCCCGCAGTCAATGGAGTCATGAGTTTTTCCGAGATCATTGCCGCCAAGGAGTCGAAGAATTTGGCAATGGGATTAGTTCAGAAGCGCTCTGGGAGGACTTTGCGAACGGACTGTTCTATTGTCCAGGCGATATCGACAAATCAGAAAGCTACCAGAAACTCAAAGCCTTTCTGAGCGAACTTGATGAACAACGCGGCACTCGGGAAAACCGAGTTTTTTACCTTTCGGTGGCACCGCGCTTTTTTGCTGAAGCGATTGAGCAACTCGGTGAGGCGGGAATGCTGGGCGATCGCGACAAACAACGCCTAGTCATTGAAAAACCCTTTGGACACGATCTGGGGACGGCACAGATGCTCAACCAAGTGGTCCAAAAAGTCTGCTCAGAAAAGCAGGTTTACCGGATTGACCACTACTTAGGCAAGGAAACTGTCCAGAATCTGCTCGTGTTTCGCTTTGCCAATGCCATTTTTGAACCCCTCTGGAATCGTCAGTTTGTCGATTGTGTTCAAATCACCGTCGCTGAAACCGTGGGTTTAGAAGGCCGCGCTGGGTATTATGAATCGGCAGGCGCGCTACGCGATATGGTGCAAAACCACCTGATGCAACTGTTTACCCTGACGGCAATGGAACCGCCAAACTCCCTTGATGCCGATAGTATTCGCAATGAAAAGGTGAAAGTTCTAGAAGCAACTCACCTGGCGGATATTGAGAATCTGGAACTCTCGGCTACTCGGGGTCAGTACACTTCCGGATGGATGAAAGGGAAGCAGGTTCCAGGCTATCGCGAAGAGGAAGGGGTTGACGAGAATTCGACGACGCCGACTTATGCCGCGCTTAAGCTGTATATCGATAACTGGCGCTGGAAGGGGGTGCCTTTCTATATGAGAACTGCCAAACGGATGCCGAAAAAGGTGACGGAAATTGCGATTCAGTTTCGGGAAGTGCCTTTTTTGATGTTCCAGTCTGCCGCAAAACAAGCCAATCCCAATGTGTTGGCGATGCGGATTCAGCCGAATGAGGGGATTTCGATGCGTTTTGAGGTGAAAACGCCGGGGAACTCTTTGCGGACGCGATCGGTGGATATGGATTTTCGCTACGATACTACCTTCGGTCAGCCTAATACCGATGCATACAGTCGGCTGTTGATAGATTGTATGTTAGGGGACCAAACTCTGTTTACCCGGGGGGATGAGGTGGAGGAGTCTTGGCGTGTCCTGACTCCCCTGCTGCAAGTTTGGGATGCTCCTTCGGATCCCAAGGCGATCGCCCTTTATGAAGCGGGGACTTGGGGTCCTGTGGAAGCGGAGATGCTACTCAATCGTCACGATCGCCGCTGGCGCAGGTTGTAACGTTTGCAGGATGAAGGATGACGGGGAATCAGAAAGAGGGAACCCGGAACAGGTAATACAACAGAGGACTCAAAACCCTCATCCTTCATCCCTCTGATCAACAATCACTACTCAACACTCAACAATTAAATTAATATGGCTACTCCAATTGTTGCTCTCCAACAACCGAAAGATATTTCCCTTGATGAGATTGAGTCAGAATTGGGTCGAATCTGGCGCTCGGAAAATGGCGGCAGGGCTTCTAATATTGCCACCCGCGCCGCAACCTTTAGCATGGTGGTGTATGAACCTGAAGAATTCCAGCAGTTGCTGGGAGCTTTAGGCTTTTATGAAGGGCCAATTGATGGCATTTACGGAGCGCTGACGAAAGAAGCGGTTCAAGAAGCCCAAATCAGCTACGGAATCAGAGTGACAGGGCGAATTGACCCAGAAACCCTGGTCCGCCTACGGGAAGAGTATGATAAACTGCCTACCGATCGCCAGAAAGTCACCAATCCCAATGCCCGAGGGTTCAGCATCAGTGAGGCGATCGCCGCTCAAAATCCCTGCCGGATTATCACCCTCTGTCCCGTCCTCGGTGAAGATGAGGGGGTCACGGCTCAAGTTTCCGCCTATTGTCCCATCCAAAAAGGCAACTCCAGCCGGTTAATTTGCTGCGAGTACATCACCCTACGCGGCACGAAGCAAGCGCTGCAACGAGTTGGGGATTTGGTCGTCTCGCTGATGATTCCGTCCCTGCCGAAGTTTGTCTGGTGGAAGGCAACCCCCAATCCCGAACAGGAGTTGTTCCAAAAGCTCTCGGAATCCTGCAATTGCATGATTATGGATTCGTCTTACTTTAGTGACCCCGAGTCCGAGTTTCTGAAGATGCAAAAGCTCATCGATGAAGAAACCTATATGGCTGACTTGAACTGGCACCGGCTCACTTCTTGGCAAGAGTTGGCTGCTGCGGCTTTTGACCCCCCGGAACGTCGTGCTTCGCTGATCGAACTCGATCGCGTCACGATTGATTATGAAAAGGGAAATGCTTCTCAAGCGCTGATGTTCCTGGGTTGGTTCGCTTCTCGCCTCGGTTGGAAACCTCTGTCTTATCACGAGGAAGGCGGCGATTATGATATTCGCCGCATCTCTTTCAAAGGTCCGGGCGATCGCACCATAGAAGCGGAGTTAGCCGCCATTCCCACGGCAGATTGGGGGGAAATTAACGGAGATATGGTCGGATTACGTCTCACTTCTACCAATAGTGAGGCCAATTGCTGCACGATTCTCTGTTCTGAAACTACCGGATGTATGCGGATGGAGTCTGGCGGTAGCGCTCAAAACTGCCGCACAGAACAGGTGACCCCGTTAACGGACCAAAAGGCAGAATACTTGCTGGGTCAACAGTTACAGCGCTGGGGTCGCGATATGCTTTATGAAGAAAGTCTGTCGGTGACCACTGAGATTCTCAAGTTACGTCAGTAATTTCATTTCGTGGGGCGATCGCCAGGTTTTAATGAGGCGATCGCCCCACTTTTTTTTGAGGAATCCATGACTGATGCAGCCTCACCCAGAAACTCGGTAACTCAATAAAAGTGGCGATCGGAAACGACCTTTTTTTTTAGCAATCAGTTTTTTTGCTTAATTCATAACCCGAAAAGACTGCACCCACGAACCAATCCGTTTCCAACTTCCATCACTAACTGTTCATACCCGACTTTGGTATTATGATCTAAAAATGAGCTTGCGGGCCCCCTCCATTCATGGGAATGTTCTTTATGAATTAAGGGGCTAATGGCTCCTTAATCACCCGAAATGCAAAAACTGATTTTTCTAAAAAGGGGAGTGAATCACTGAAATAGCGGCTCATTAATAAAATGATACCAGAGATTTGGAAAAATTTTTCAGTATTCTCGATTCTCCTATTTCAGGATACCGAATATTTTTTCATCATCAACAGGGGTTAAATAGCTTGGCTCTATGCAAAATTCATGACAAGCTAAAAATTATTGAAGTTTGAGGATTTGGCCGTTCCTAATCATCTTTGAATGGACTTGTTTCTAAACCTTTCTCTCTTAAACCTTCTATGGGAATTCATACAGGTCAAAGTAAATATATTCGGTTTGGTAAAAAAAACAGGCCGGATGCAGCCAATAGTTGGCAAGTTTCCTTCCCCAATCCGGCTGATTTTAACTTCAACTACTACCGGCTATTAGCAGAGGCTGAAGCAAGTGGAATTGGCAAAAATCCCAACCCCCACTTAAAAATTGCGATTGTTGGAGCAGGGGTTGCCGGATTGACCGCTGCAAGGGAGCTATTTCGCTCGGGCTATAGTCAAATTGATATTTTTGAAGCCAGCGATCGCCTAGGAGGACGCACCTATTCCATCCCCGCCCCCAATCGCCTCACGACCTTTGAAATGGGAGCGATGCGAATGCCTTTTTTCACAGAACCGGGGAGTGAAAAAAGCATTTTAGACTATTATCGGCAACGGTTTAACATTTCTGTCCAGCCTTTTCCTGATCCCGGGTCGAATATTGCTGACACCGGAATTTATTTGAATCGGGGGTTTGGACCCCACCCACAACTAAACAAGCGTCCCGAACTCCTGCGCTGGGATAAAGAACAAACCTTACCCCCCACCCGAGAACTCCTAAATGTCTATCTAAAATGGTCGCGATTTGCTGAACTGGTCACCTGGGTTTGCCAAGAAAAATACAATACCCCGGACTGGATGGAGTTTTGGCATAAAATAGTTCAAAACTATTGGACATTAAATTTCCGAGAGTTAGTCTATCTTGAAGCGATCAATATCCAAAAGTATGACCCCCGGGATACGGGCTTTTTTGGGGGATTGGGAATGGACGAAGCCGAAGCTAATCTCTTTTATACGATTGGAGCCGGAGATGGGTCTTGGGGAGCTTTTTATGATATTAGTTGTCTCTACCCGATCCGAACTCTGCTGTTTGGATTTGGAAGTAATCATCAATTGATTCAAGGGCGATTCGATAAAAATCAACGACCGACAGGCGCTAGTCATGGGCAAACCGACCTTAAGGATAGTTTAGGGCAACCCTTAAGCTCACCCCATTATTTAGGGGTACAAACTTTCGCTGATTGTCTGTTCTTTGAGCCAGTCAAAAGCCATAACTCTACTTTAGATGGACTTTCGCTGTACGAGGCAACCGCACGCACAGCCCGCCATGAAAGTTGTGGCTATGGGGTTAATTTGTACTTAAAAACTTCAGTCAATCGGTTGCAGTGGTTAGGGGATGCTCGGCAAGTTCAATTGACGGCGAAACCTACTCATTTTGAGTCGCATACTCAAGTTTATGATGGGGTTATTCTATCACCGACGACTTGGGCAACGCAATTGGGCATTCAGTTTGAAAACTTTCAAGAAATCGAGGGGGATTCCCAGCGACCCGTTCAAATTCCCTTTCGAGTCGCTCAGAGTATTCATCGGTCCCATTGGATTACCAGTTGCAAGGTGTTTTACCCGTTGAAAGAACGCTATTGGGAAGTTTCAACGATTCCTCAAGTCATTAGTACGGATACTTATCTCCAGGGTGTTTACGGCTATGCGGTGGATCTGGGCGATCGTCGAGATCCGGGTGTATTGCTCGTCAGCTATACTTGGGAAGATGATGCTAATAAATTCTTGGCAGAACAGGATAACCCAAAGTTTGCAAAACACTGTTTAAAAGAGTTAGATGATTTGTTAGTGCGATCGCAAAATATTGGCATCCCAATCTCTCCTTATGTCGAAACTGAGCAGCCCACGGTCATTCAATGGTCGAAGCAGCCGAAGTATCGAGGCTGTGCCAAACTGTATCGAGAAACCAGTTGGAATGATAACTACACCCTACTGCGCTATAACCAAACTTACAGCCCGCACTCCCATCTTTATTTTGCCGGAGAAGCGTTTTCTGTGGAAGGCGGTTGGACAGAACCGGCGCTCAGAGGGGGATTAGATGCGGCCATTTACCTGATTCATAACACCGGGGGAGAATTCCTCAACTCCTTTAATTTATCCAACTATCCCCGCTATAGCGATTGGAATCCCGCCCAACCCCAAACCGAGACAGTTTTGGACCGAGACTTGTCTTTGCCGGTGATTCCCCACCCTCGCGATCGCTCAAAACCCGGTTGAGCAGTTTCATTCTGCGTAATTGTTAGTTGGATAAACGATTTACCACTATTTACCTAGGACAAACTCTGGCCATGTTGCAACTTCCTGGTTATCAAATTAGGCAAGAACTTTCCGTGAGTGCCAATTCCCTCCTCTATCGGGCGGAGCGTGTGAGTGATGCTCAACCTGTTATTTTAAAACTCCTTAATCAAGAGTACCCCTCCAACGAGCAACTCGCCCGCTATCGCCGGGAATATGAAATGACCCGATCGCTCGATTGTGATGGGGTGGTGCGAGCCTTTGCCCTCGAACCCTTCCAGCATCGGCTAGTTTTGGTCCTGGAAGATTTCGGGGGCATTCCGCTACAAAACTGGTATCGCCAACAGGTGGCCGACAACGGAGATGCGATCGCCCAGTTTTTCCCCATTGCCCTGCGCCTAAGTGAGATTATCGGGTCAATTCATCAAGCCCGCATCATTCACAAAGACCTAAAACCTAGCAACATTCTGATCAATCCCGATACCCAAGTCATCAAGTTAATTGACTTTGGCATTTCTACTCTTCTGAGCCGGGAAACCCCCAGCTTGTTGAATCCCGGGGAACTTCAGGGGACCCTGGCCTACCTTTCCCCCGAACAAACCGGGCGGATGAATCGTAACCTGGACTATCGCACGGACTTCTATTCTCTGGGTGTCACCTTTTACGAACTCCTGACGGGAGAACTCCCCTTTGTCAGCGACGACCCCTTGGAATTGGTACATTCTCACATTGCCCGACCCGTCCGCTTTCCGCCCAACTCCCAGGAACAGATTCCCCTCATGATCCAGGCGATCGTCCAGAAGTTGATGGCGAAAAATGCGGAAGACCGCTATCAAACGGCTTGGGGACTGCGCTGGGATTTACAACAAGCGGCGCACCAATGGCAAACTCAAACGGGCAATGATCCATTTGTCTTGGGGACTCAAGATCGGGGCGATCGCCTGATGATTCCCCAAAAGCTCTACGGCAGAGAGTTCGAGGTTCAAACCCTGCTACAAAGTTTTGAGCGAATCCTACAGGGTGCGGTGGAACTGCTGTTAGTGGCGGGATACTCGGGAATAGGTAAGTCGGCATTAGTGGCTGAAGTCCACAAACCAATGACGGCGAGTCGGGGATATTTCATTGCCGGAAAATTTGAACGCCTTGCCCGGAATATTCCCTATTCAGCCATCGTCCAAGCCTTTACCTCCCTGGTGCAGCAACTGTTGGGTGAAAGTGCCGAATCCCTGGCCCAATGGCGCAGGAACCTCCAAAATGCCCTGGGAGAGAACGGTCAGGCGATCGTAGAACTCGTCCCGATCCTAGAACAAATTATCGGGGTACAGCCGCCCTTACCGGAACTGGGACTGACGGAATCCCAAAACCGCTTTAATCGCACATTACAAAACTTTCTGAAGGTGTTTTGTTCCCCCCAGCATCCCTTGGTCATGTTCTTAGATGATTTGCAATGGGCAGACTCTGCCACCTTGAGTTCCATAGAACTGTGGATGCGCGACAGCAGCAACTCCCACCTGCTAATTGTGGGTGCTTATCGCGATAACGAGGTGGATCAGTCTCATCCCTTGACTGCCTTTCAGGCTAATCTTCCCCATCAACAAATCCATCTGAAACCGCTGAATTTGGCACAGGTGAGTCAGTTGGTGGGGGAAACCCTCCATCAGTCGGCGACGGAAGTTCAGCCTTTAGCCACTTGGGTCCAGCGAAAAACCGAGGGGAATCCCTTTTTCATTGCAGAATTTCTGAAAATTTTGGACGGGGAAGGATGGCTGCGTTTTGACCCGGAACAAGGGCGATGGATCTGGGATGAAGCGGGAATTGCTCAGTTAGCTATTTCTGAGAATGTGGTGGATTCTCTGATTATGAAACTGCGCCAACAGCCGTCAGGGACTCAAGAGGTGTTATCCATTGCGGCCTGTATTGGTGCAGCCTTTTCCTTGTCGCTGTTGGCAAAGATGGTCGGGCGATCGCCTCAAGCGGTATTTGCCGATCTACAACCCGCCCTGGATTTAGATCTGATTGTGGCTCATCGCGCCAGGGACATTGAGGAAAATTGGGGGGGTGAGAAAAGTTTGCCCCTAGGAGGGGTTTTTGATCCGGCGTCTTTATTGCCGCAAGGGTTTCATTTTAGTCATGATCTGGTCCAGCAAGCTGCTTACCAACTGATTCCACTCTCGGAAACCCCAGGGTTACATTGGCGGATTGGGGAACTGCTGTGGCAAGGGGGGGAAAATGACCGATCCCGGGAGCATTTGTTTACCCTGCTGGATCATCTGAATCTGGGTCGCGCTTTGGCACAAACGCCGGAAACGGTCGATCGCCTGATTCGACTCAACCAAGAGGCGGGACAACGGGCGATCGCCGCGAATGCTTATCATGCTGCCACGGAGTATTTGGCGGTGGCGTTGGAACTGCTGTCTCCCCAAAGTTGGGAAACGGATTATCAGATCACGCTGGAGGTTTATCTGAGTGCGATCGAAGCCAAATATTTGAACAGCCAGTATTATAAGGCGATCGCCAGGACTGAGATTGCGTTAAAACAGGCTAATTCGGTTCTGGACCGGCTGCGAGTTTATGAACTAGCCATTCAACTCTACACCGCCCAAAATCGCCCCCTGCAAGCGGTAGAGTGCGGGTTACAAGCGTTGTCTCTGGCGGAAATTGACCTAGAGACTCCGGCAAACCCCGATTTTGAACTGCCAACGGTTGCCAGTTTGGGCGATCGCCCGGAAATGGAGGACCCCGTGTATCTGGCTGCTGGACGCATCTTTGTTGCCATTTGTCCCTCGGCCTATTTTGCCAAACCCCTGGTTCTGCATGACCTGATTTTGAAGATGGTCGAGTTAACCCGGGAAGGGGGGAATTTCGCCTCGGCTGCCTATGCTTATGTCTGGTATGCCGCCTTATCCTGCGCTCAAGGAGATATCCAGCGAGGATATCAAGCGGGAGAACTTTCCTTAGCCATTTTGGAGCAATACCACGCTCAAACCCTCCAAGCAAAGGTGTACAATCTTCATTCTGCATTAGTGCGGCATTGGCGCGAACCCGCCCGCAATAATTTAGACCCTTTACAAGCAGGGATTCAAAGCGGTTTGGACTGCGGCGATCATGAATATGCCAGCTATTGCATCAAGGATTATTGTGTGGATCTGTTCTTGACGGGCTATCCCTTGGATGAGGTGAATGCCAAGATGAGCCAGTTTGATCCGCTGTTGCAGAAACTGAAGTTTGAATATTCGATTGTGCAAACCCAGATTTGGCGACAGGTGGCGTTGAATTTTAGTGGGGAATGGTCCCAGACGGTTGCGGTACTGGAGGGAACGGTATTCAATGCAGCAACTGCAAGGGAGTATCTAGCCGAAACGAACAATCAAACTTTGTTGTTTATTGTGGATTTGGCGCGGTTGATGTTGGCTTATTATTTTGGGGAGTATGAGGCGGCCCACCGCTACGCCGTGACTGCCCACCAGCATCGGGCAGCGGTGATGGGCTTTTTGTATGGGCCACTGTATGAGTTTTATAAGGCTTTGACTTTATTGGCGATCGCCCAGAGGGAAGGGGAGGCGACTGCCTCACCGGGGACGGAAAAACCGGAGTGGGACCCGACCGAGGTGGCGGAATCTCAGCGGCAACTCCAGCATTGGGCACAGCACTGTCCAGAGAATTTTCAGAATAAATGGGACCTCGTGGAGGCGGAACGGATTAGCTTTGAAAAGGGTGATCTGTGGTTAGCTGGGGAATTATACGAACGGGCGATCGCCGGTGCAAGAAGTCAGCAAAATTTCCCCGAGGAGGCCCTGGCATGGGAACGGGCGGCGCATTTCTACTTACGCCATCATCGGGAGGCGATCGCAGTCGGCTATTTCCAGGAAGCACACTATTGTTATAGACGTTGGGGTGCGACAGCTAAAGTTGCCCAACTCGAACAATTTGTCCAAGTCCGCTGGGGTCGAAGTTTTCCCCAGACTGTGCTCCAGCAACAGCCTTCTTTAACCACCACGGGGACGACGCGCACCTCTAGCCTATCCTCGGGACAGGCTTTGGATGTGATGAGTATGGTGCGGAGTTCTCAGGCGATCGCCAGCGAAATTCAACTGGATAAACTCCTAGCCCAATTACTCACCATCACCGTTGAAAATGCCGGTGCTCAAAAAGCGGTGTTGATTTTATCCGACAACAACAACCTCAAAATTGAAGCCGTCCAACTCCCCGACGGCGAACTTCAAATTTTAGAATCTCTTCCCCTAGAAACCAGCCCTTTAGTTCCCTGCGCTATCATTAACTATGTCGCCCGGACTCAAGAAACTATCATTCTCGCTGATGCCACCCGAGACGGCCTCTTTACGAGCGAACCTTATATTCTCCAACACAAAACCCAATCCCTGCTTTGTACCCCCATCATTAATCAAGGCAAATTTATCGGGATTCTCTATCTGGAAAACAACCTGCTTACCGGCGCATTTACCCCAGAACGCATCCACCTCTTGCAAGTGATTTCGGCCCAAGCTGCTATCTCCCTAGAAAATGCCCAACTCTACCGCACTTTAGAAGATAAAGTCACCGAACGCACCGCCCAAATCGCGGAGGCAAATGAAGAAATCAGCACCCTGAATGAAAGACTGAAATCCGACAACCTCCGCATGAGTGCCGAACTGGATATTACCCGGCAATTGCAACACAAAATGCTCCCGAACCCCGAAGAATTACAGGAAATTCCCGGCTTGGAAATCGCTGGATTTATGGAACCGGCAGATGAAGTGGGGGGAGATTATTACGATGTCCTCAACTATGAAGGCCGGGTGAAAATTGGCATTGGTGATGTCACCGGACATGGCCTAGAATCCGGAATGGTTATGCTCATGGTGCAAACCGCAGTCCGCACGTTACTCGCCCATAATGAAACCGATTTTATCAAGGTTTTAAGTACCATCAACCGCACGATTTACGATAACGTAGGCCGGATGGACTCGGATAAAAACCTCAGCTTAGTTTTATTGGATTATGCCGAGGGAATCTTAAAGATTAGCGGACAACATGAAGAAATAATTGTTATCCGAGCGAATGGAGAAATTGAGTTAGTTGATACCGTAAATTTAGGATTTCCGATAGGGTTGGTAATGGATATTTCCGAGTTTATTACCCAAATAGAAGTCCAATTAAATCCTGGAGATGGAGTCGTTCTCTATACCGATGGGATTACGGAGGCTGCAAATAAGACGCGACAGCGATATGGACTAGAACGACTCTGCAAAGTGGCGTCCCAGAATTGGCAGCAGTCTGCGGAAGGAATTCGCCAAGCTGCAATTGATAACTTGCGGGAATTTATTGGCGATATAAAGATATCCGATGATATTACCCTTGTCGTACTAAAGCAACAGTAAGAGGTGCATAAAAAACGTTAATTTCGCTGGAGAGAGGAGGGGAATTGATGAATTCCCCCTCCCTTAAGATTAAGTTTTCAAAATAAAAACCCCCACTCTTGAGGGTGGGGGTTTTTATAGACTTTAAAAACTGGATTCCGTATTAAAGGGTATCGGGGTCAACTCCCATTTCTCTCAATTTTGCAGCAAGGCGATCGGTCTTGGATAGAGCCGATTCAGCTTGCTGTTGTGCTGCTTCGTGGGGTAACAAAGCTAGAGCTCCATCGGGATGATAAAAGCGTAACCAAGTGATAGAAACTTGCGTTAAAGTTCCCTCCCAATTTCCCAGCCATGCCCCTAGAGTTTCGCACCATAACCATCCCCGTTCATCGGGTTCAATGGGTTGATACTTTAGACTGGCATCCAAGTGCCAACCTTGCAAAGAATTGGGATTATAGGGGTCATAAACGAAATAATCCCGAGTTCGGAATACCCGTTCATAGAGGTCTTTTTTCGGTCCCAGGTCAATTTTTCGGGTGCTGGGGGAGGTCAGTTCTACAATCACATCGGGGTAACGCCCCTCTTCCTCCCAGACGACCCATCCCGGGCGATCGCCTGGTTCTACATCCAAAACCGCAAAGAAATCCGGTCCTCTAAAATCTTGATTTGTGGCTTGTTTACTGCTGTAATAGATAAACATATTCCCGCCCATAAAATAATCATGGCGGTCCGGGAATAGGGCAGGCACTGAGTCAATGATGGCATTCATCGCAATGCGGTGTCGATTACTTTCCAAGGGTTCTCCATCATCAAAAATTAGGTCCGTAGGAGGCATGGGAGGTTCCCACTCAACTGCCTCTGGGACGGGATTCATGGTTTCTGCGATCGCCTCGGCAGACATGGCATTCTACTCCATTGAATTGTTAGGTTTAGTTTAACTTGATCTCAGGGGAATTCGCCCCGTCCCTTCTTGATAATTGATATAGCAATCCTTGCAGCAGTTGTGGAAGACGTCGGCGGCCCCCAACCGACGGCGGCCCAAAGCGGGAGAGGGGAGAAGACAGATGTTATAAATCCTGCAAGGAATGCTATAATTGA
>NZ_JAFLQW010000129.1 GCF_017313335.1 Phormidium pseudopriestleyi FRX01
GGGTTTAAACCCCCGCCGGGTTTTGCCTCAGAACAAGAGTAGGGGCGCACCGTCGATTGTGCGCCCCTACATTTTGAAAATGGAAAAATTTTAAGGGGGGGAGTTCTCTTAGTAGAGTTCTTCCTCTTGATGAGTCACAATCGTACAGTCAGAACTCGGGTAAGCCACGCAGGTTAAGACATAACCGGCTTCAATTTGCTCATCATCTAAGAAAGACTGGTCAGACTGGTCAACGGTACCGGAGGTAATTTTGCCGGCACAGGTAGAGCAAGCACCAGCACGGCAGGAATAGGGTAGGTCGAGACCTTGTTCTTCCGCAGCATCCAGAATATAGGTATCATCTTCCACTTCAATGGTTTGATTGAGACCTTCGGCTTCGTTGATTAAGGTGACTTTGAAAGTTGCCATTTAGTGATTCTTCTCCAGATAATCGACAGGCTTATAAGTTTTGCTAATGCAGAGGTCACGCCTTGATTAACGCGCAAGTCTGCGGGTAGGATCAGCCTTTCTCTGATATTAGGGGAAAAATCAAAGGTTGCAACACTCTTTGCCCCCTTTATCCCAACAAAATTTATTATAAAGATTTCTAATTTAATCCTGATTACTTATACCTAAAGAAGGACCCACCCAAAGTCAGAGCAGGTATCCACCGGGCAAAAGTTAGAGTAGTATCGATTCTATTAAATAAAGCAAACTCAGACCGTGACGACTTCCTCTAGTCCCAGTACGAACCGATCGCCCTCCCTGGTCCCGATTACCCAACTCCCGATTCGGGTGGGTCTCGTCGGCACAGGTTTTGTCGCCAAACTCCGAGGGCAAACCCTACAAGAGGATGAGCGATCGCGCTTAGTGGCCGTGGCGGGGCATACTCCAGAAAAAACCGAGGAATTTGCCCAAATCCATCGGACTATCGCGCTCAACTCCTGGCAAGATTTAATCGCCAGGGGGGACCTGGATCTGGTGATTATTTCCAATATCAATCGCGATCGCGGTGCAATCATTCGGGCGGCCCTGTTAGCCGATTGCCACGTCGTCGTTGAATATCCCCTCTGTCTGGATCCGGCAGAAGCTGAGGACCTGATTGCCTTGGCAACCGCAAGGCAACGGCTGCTTCATGTGGAACATATCGAACTGTTGGGGGGAGTTCATCAGGCCCTGAAACAGTCCTGGAACGAAGTGGGAGAAGTCGCCTATGTCCGCTACAGTACCCTCAACCCCCAACGGTTTGTGGGGCGCAAGTGGACCTATAACCGAGAATTATTTGGCTTTCCCTTGACTGGCGCCCTGTCTCGTCTGCATCGCCTGACGGATGTTTTGGGCCAAGTCGCCACGGTGAGCTGTCAAAGCCGGTTTTGGGAGGTACCCAAGGAACCGGAGTATTTTCGAGCTTGTTTATGTAGCGCTCAGTTACGGTTTACCAATGGGGCGATCGCTCAAGTCATCTATGGCAAAGGAGAAATCTTTTGTGCCAGCGAACGAAAATTGGAAGTGCATGGAAGTCAGGGAACCTTGATATTTGATGGAGATCAGGGTCAACTGGTGCGCGACGGTGACATTACCCCCCTTGAAGTCGGGGCCCGACGGGGGTTATTTGCCAAAGATACCCAGATGGTCCTGGATCATTTAACCCAGGGAACCCCATTATATGTTGACCCCAGGGCCAGTCTCTATACCCTCAAAGTTGCTGATGCTGCCCGTCTTGCCGCTGAAACCGGAACGACGATCGCCTTGAAGGAGGAGTCTAAACCCAATTTTTGAGGGGGAAGTAACCGGAACCGGGGACCAGGTAGCGATCGCCCGCTCATCATCCGCCAGTTCCGGTTAGGATAAAAGAGGCACTCTCGGGTGTGTCTTTTTTGATGCTAATAGATATAGATAAATAAATAAATGTCACCATTCCAATCAGCAATCAAAGGGAGTTAATATGGGCACGAGTCTCCAACAAATCGCCGATTATCTTGACAACCGGGCTTGGCAATATGAGGTTGATTCAGAACATCATCGGATTATCACCGGCGTCCAAGCCGAAAACCTGGAAAGTTTCCCCATCGTGATTCAACTCGATGAAGATGGAGAATTTTTCAAATTGTTTGCGCCAAAAGTCTTATCAGGAATTAGCAATCATCCTTACAAAGAGTCAATTCTCCAGACGATGTTATGCATTTCCTGGGAAACGAAAATGCTGCAATGGGAATATGACCCGACTGATGGAGAAATCCGAGCCATTATTGAATTTCCCTTAGAAGATTCCATATTGACCGAGAGACAATTTAATCGATGTTTGAGTGGATTAATTCAAATTGTGGATGATATTGCCATGCCTCGGCTGAAAACTGTGATGGAAACCGGGAAAGACCCGGGAGATGAAGATATTGGAGAACGGCTGCTGTTAACCTTACAAGAAGAAGCACCGGGACTGTTAGACCTATTAGAAAAAGCGATGCAAGCGCGGAAAACACGGGGGATTTTGCCCTCGGATTATTTTTGAATGGGGAAGACGGTAAGCTTTCCCTCGCTAAACAAAGGGATTAGAAAATTCGGACACCCTGGGAGTGCGAGCATCTTGCTCGCTAAAATTATCCAATTTAAATGCATAAGCAGCTTAGGGTGTTGAAAACGGCGATCGCGCACTCATTCCTTAAATGCGATCGCCAGGGCTGATTCTAAAGATTAACGAATGCCGCATTATCGGCCTAAGAGATTAGGAATACCTTCGCACCCCCCCGGGACAGTATCTCGGGTTTTGGAACCGCCCCAGGCACAGATATAATAGCGTTGACTCTCAGACATCCGCTCAACTTTAGAGAAATTGGCATTCTCAACGACGGCACCCGTATGTTCCCCGGTTTGATAATTGGGCCGTTTGGTCCGACTGCGCGGGGAAGCGGTTTCTACAGGTCCGTAGAAGAATCGGGTCGCGTTGATGTCGGAACCCGAAAGGTTGGCTTCGTACAAAATAGCCCGGGAGAGATTGGCTTTGACCAAATCGCAGTTCTGGAGATCGGCGCGAACGAGATTGGCTTCGCTTAATTCGGTCCAGCGGAGATCGGTGCCGGAGAGGTCAGAACCAGCTAACATGACGCCCAAGGCGATGACGCGAACCCCATCAACCCGGTCTTCTGCATAGCCTCCGTCCCCATCAAGAATGGGACGACCGAGATGGCGATCGCGCATTAGGGGGGTCAAGAGCCTAGATTGGGATAGAAATCGGATAATTTTGGATTTCCCTTCACTATCGACACTGGCGAGAATGGCGGCAGTCCGACCTTCGGCGATCGCCCGTTCTTGAGGCCAATCTTCTAGCAATCCTTCTTCATTTAAGGCCAAATCAGATACCCCTTGAAAGTAGGTATCAATAGTTTGCTGTTGGGTAATCCGGTTTTGCTGAATGGTCAGTTCTTTGGAAATCACATACTGCCGCCATGCTACATAGACGGCGATAATGGCAATCAAGATTTGACCCAAGGCCCCAACGATTTCACCAACGGCCCCGATCGCCTCCCAGTTAATCTGGATATTCCGACTTCCCGGTTGCTGATTGGAGCCACTGAGCATTAAAAGCCCGATAATTCCCGTCAGCACTCCCACAAAAGCAATCACAACGGCACGCCAAGGGTCCGGGACTAACTGGATCCAAATCCGACTCCAGTTGGGCCAGATGATTCGCAGGGAAATCGTAAAGGTGCCAACGGCACCGGCGAACCCGAGTAAGATATTATCGATCGCCAAACCGAAGACCATAATGGTGATCGCCATTAACACTAGAACCCCCCCAGGGCTAGAGGTGGGATTATCCTCTAAAGGGGGTAAGGTGATCAGCGAAAGTTGTTTCCTCCCCAGGTTCTGTTGGTATTCATCCAACTCTTCTAATAAGTCCGGTTGGCGAACCCGTTCTCTGTTGACACCGCTATGACTCGGGATGCGCTGGAGTTCAGGGGTGGCATTGGTCATATTTCCCCTCGTTCGTTCGGGAGTAACGGGGTTGTTCCCTCGCTCTGAAGGGTTAACCGAGGAGGAGTTGTCTTTAGGGTTGGGGTTATTCGAGTTAGGGGTTGGCTCGGGGTTCATGGTTTTGAGAAGGCAGAGGAAGCTACTGCAGTGCAGGATTGGAATAGCCCAGAAGGGCATTGTAGAAAATTGTACCTAACCTGGGCATGATCTGGGTTGACCTTTTGGAGTAGGGAGGAGCGCAGAGGACTCAGGGTTAAGTAACCCGTCCGGGAATCGGCGATCGCCCGGTGGAAATCAGGGGGATTCATTTGCTAGGGATTAGGGGAGATTTGAAGGATGCACCCAGTTGTGATATCTTCCCTTAGAGGCTACATTTTTTCAGTCGGGTGGCTAAAAATGACCATAACCGACCGCGCCGTCCCCAACTCGGGAGATGTCCGACGGGTGCGGTGAGATCAAAGGTCAGGTCGGCATAAGAGACCCATTCGTTATCTCGTCGCCATCCGAGGCGATCGCTCAATTGTTCGTAGTCTCCTGCACTTTTGCTCCACATCTGTCTTTGGATGCTTAAGCCGAAATGTCCATTGCTGTATTCGGTCCAGAGGCGATCGAGGGTGCGGAGGTCTCGGCCGGGAAAATGTTTGACATCTTCTACGTTGAGGCGGCCTTCTGCCTCTCGACCCGCAACTCGAATCATCAGGGCTTCTGTTTCGCGATCGGCTTGCTGCCATTGACCGTCAGCTAATAGGCGCTCCAGGGTCGTATAGTCCATTCCGACTGCTGAGATAGAATTGGCGACTTCCGGGATAGCCGGTGTCATTTCAGTGGGTTGGGGGGAGAAATCCGATGGCCCGTCTTGTAGTAATTCTAACCAAGCTTCTATAGACTGCGGACGATTTTCGGGGACTAATGCCAACCCTTTGAGAATTGCTGTATTAACGCGATCGCTCACCGACGGATTGAGGGTTTTAGGGGGAACTAAAGGGTCGGTTTGGGTTTTCACCCAACTGCGATCGCGAGAACTCGCCGATGGAGGAACCTTAGCCGTTAATAACGAGTATAAAGTAGCCGCCAATCCATATACATCTGTATAAGCGCCGCGCAATGCTCGGAGATCGTACTGTTCCAGGGGGGCAAATCCCAGAGACCCTTGTTCATGATGAATTTCCACCTGATCCTGGGAAAACTCCAGGGCTAAACCAAAGTCAATCAACACCGCGTCTGACCGTTCTTGACGTAAGACAATATTCATCGGTTTAACATCGCGGTGTAAAAAGCCTTGTTCGTGGACCAGACGCAGAGCATCCGCAATTTGATAGGTATAAAACAATGCTTCCCGTTCAGATAACCGGCCTTTTTGTTTGACCAACCGGGCGAGAGTTGTGCCATCAATGTATTCCAGCACCACACAACAGAGGGAGTCTGTATCAATCACCTCTTCAAGTCGCACAATACTGGGATGAATGCAGCGAGACAAACAGTCCGCTTCCTTGAGAAATTCTTCCTTATATTTAGCGAGTTCCTGAGTAAAGCGAGCTTTTCGCCCCAAAGTTTTAATCGCAAAAGGGCGATCGCGATCGTCCCGAGCTAAATAGGTAATCCCAAACCCGCCTTTGCCCAGTTCAGATTCGATAGTGTACTTACCATTGAGTAATTGTTCTCCGGGTTGCCAAGCCATAAGTCGTTGCTCTTTATTAGTATCCGATATTGTACTTGCACCGCCATAAAAAGAGCCACCCATCTAGCAATGTTTTAGCGAGTGGGTGGCCTATAGTTGTCAATCGGGGCTGGAGTCGCTTAGATTAGCCCAAATGGTCTGGTAGGGGGCGGAGGCGATCGCCCCCGCCCTCAAGTGAGTCCCGTTATCCTACGGGGGTTTCTTCAGGTTGTTGGAAACCGGAACCGTAGACGTAGTTGAACGCTTGGACGTTCGTCACTTCAGTGATGGAACTGACACTGTAGAACTTAGTCAGAGCTTCAGCATTTTGAGTTTTCAGTGCATCCACATCCAGACCTGGAGAGGGCGCGAACCCAGCTTCTAATCCGGCACTGAACATATACTCCAGAGTTTGTGAGTAGCTCACTTGCTCAATGGAGGTAGAGCCAGCCCAAGTGAGCAGGGATTGCGCTGAAGCCGATCCTTCCGCCAGATAGGACTCGAAGTCAACCAACTTCGATGGCTTTTGACCTTTTTCTAACCCGGCACCCGTTACATAGTCAAAGAGTTCTTGGTTAGAAATTTCGTCGTTGGCATCGATGTCAATCTGTGCCTTGTTTTCCTCCAGATCCGTGGCATATTCTGTCTTATACCACTCTAAGTCAATCACAGCAGAGGTGTTTAACCCTTCAGCGATACCTTCAGTGTTCATGAAGTCGTAAACTTGCCCACCACTGATGTTGAATACATTTTCCAGGCTGTAGTCCGCCAGGATTTTATCCGAGAAGTTCTCGGTGTAGTAATCCATCGCAACGAATGAGGTGACATCAATTCCCAGTTCAGACGCTTGGTTGAACATGAAGGAAA
>NZ_JAFLQW010000490.1 GCF_017313335.1 Phormidium pseudopriestleyi FRX01
CCTACATCCCAAAGTGCCTATATATTCTGGAGTAACGTAGTAATCCTGGCTTAACGAATTACTCAGGCTCATGACACGCTCCTTAATTTCTTAAGAAGCCCGCACTGTAACGGTATTCCGTTCAGTGCGTGTTGTGGTCACGGAGTTTAACCGCGATATTGCGAGGATTAAAACTGTCCAGTTCTTGACTGAGGAATATCTTTAGGTTACTAGACCCCAGGGCGCTATACCTCTATCCGAAGGTAGATCGATTCGGGGACTACCAGTTCTCAAAGAACCTGGGCGATCGCCATAAAAACTCCCCCTTCCTCAGCCTCAAATCCCTCCCCATCACCCCCTAAACCATCCAATTATCCCACTAATCCAGAGCGCAACGCCAAAACAGCAGCTTGGGTGCGGTCATTCGCACAGAGCTTGTTTAATATATTCCGAACGTGAGTTTTCACCGTACCCACAGTGATGTACAGCTTTTCGGAAATTTCAGCATTATTGTATCCTTGGACAATCAGTTCTAAAACTTCTAGTTCTCGTTCCGTCAGAGGATAAGCTTCAATAATCTGGCTATATTCCGGTTCCGGAGCCTTAATCGTTACCGTGTCTTTCTTCTGAGAGCCTAGGGTGGTTTTGGTATTCGTCGTGCGGGCTTGCTTGAGGACGATTCCGGCGATCGCCGGATCAATCCAGGAGTTACCTTCGTATGTGAGGCGAACCACTCCCAGCAATTCCTCAAAGCTAATATCCTTCATGCAGTAAGAATCTGCACCAGCAGCAAATGCCGCCAGAACCGCATCTTCATTATCCTGAAAGGTCAAGATCAAGATTTTGGTTTTGGGATTCTGTCCTTGAGCCGCTTGTGCTTGTTGCAGTCGCTGGGTCACTTCAATTCCATCAATATCCGGTAACCCAATATCAACAATTCCAATATCCGGCTTTGTATCCATCAGCAATTTCAATCCAGAAGTGCCGTTGGCGGCATCGCCGACAACAACGATTCCATCAGATTGTTGTAAAGCCGTTCGGATTCCGATCCGAGTCAGGTCATGGTCTTCAACTAAAGCAACGCGAATTTCACTCATCTATTAAAAAGGGTCTTAAACCCGTCGTTTACAGCCAGAATTTGGAGAGTTTTTTTCAGGGATCTCATCCCGGGAACGCTCCGAAACCCGTCTGTGCCACTTCAAACACCGCGCCTCTGTCCGCTGAACTAGGGGCATTGCTACAGTTTTAGATCCCAGGGACAAGAAACCGGGTTTTTGGGCCTTTCTTGGGACCTTTCAGGGCAGAAATTTTCTGAAAAACCGGGTTTCTAACCAATACTGTACCAGCGTCCTAGGGGTTATTCTTCCATTCTGTACTCAATAACGGCTTGACACTCTTGAGCATTTAAGTCCGGATGGTTACCCGAAACCCCTTCCAGTCGGCAGGGGTGCTGACTTTTGATAGAACTTTCTTCCACAAGGGAAAACAAAAGTTTAACAATTTTAGGCCACGTTTGTGACGACCAGGACGGTCAAAATCAATCCGAGGCCCGTAAACAGGAGGTCTCTCAAACCAGTTTATCAAAATGCTTCCCACTCTGGGGACCTTTTCCCTCGCGGGTCGTTTTCCGCTGCTGATTCTTGCCACAATTCCGCTGCTCAATAGGCTCTGGGTATCCCCTTCAAGATTAGCCTAGGGGGAAGCCTGCCGGGGGTTTCCAAATGATTGCCGTTCCACTCCAGGAGCCTCCCTGGATTGAAGGGGAAAACTGAGTGATCCTCTGGGGAGCATCCCTGGGGTTCTTTGACTCGGTTCTGGGGATACCTCGGCTCCATTTCGACTGGATGAATTCGTTTCCCAGAGCGAATTCCGCCTATTGATAGAGGTAATCAGCACCTGACCCAGATACATTTATATTATCTAACACTACAGTTATTGAGTCCTTTTTGGTGTTAAGCATCGCCATTGAATTATTTAAGCCGCAATGGACAAGGGATTCCCGAATTGACACAATGGAGGTCTCTAAACTTTATTATTTTATCAATTTTCTTAAGGGTCCTGGCTAATTGGACCATTGAACTGTCCCAAGTAACTGCTCGATTTCTATCCCGAGGGCAGCCATTCAAAGGGAAGAAATGGAGTGTTTTTTTGTACAGACAATAGTCCTATGCCTCCGTAGAACGATAGAAGCAGTGGGGGCAAAACTTTCCGTAACTCGGGGATCTTCCTGCCCCATCTTCCGGGTAGCCTTTCCACCCGATTACTCCGGGTTCAGGCTCTTACAGACCCTTCTCCGAGTTGTTCTGGGTCAATTATACCGTTTTGTTTAAGATTTTATCAAATTGGGATGAGGTCCGGGCCAATTCTGTAAACAGATTGATACTCAAGGGATAAAAATTGGGGTCAATTCATGTATGATTATTCCCTTAGTCAGCCAAGGTTCCATCCGTAATAAAGAAATTTTATTGAAAGTGCGATAAATTCTCTGAACCTTATCTTAAAAAACCCTAAAAATCAACAACCTAATTACGATAATCCTATCAGCCAACCCCTCCAATAGACCCACAATTTACCAACTTTTATAACAATCGGGATGGAGTCAACTCAGATGAATAACCCTACCAATCCTCAATTTAATAACCGAAGACCTCGCCACTATCTAACCCCTGTCAACTCAACGCAGCAACCCCTGGTAAACGATTTACCCACTCGGTTCGCAACTTCAGCGATTGGCCTGGAGGGACAAATCCTGTGGAAAGCGGATGCGATCGGGACCATAACTGAATTAAACCCAACCTGGCAAACCTATACGGGGATGGACCCGGAGGTTTCCTTGGCCGGTGGTTTTTTGCAAGCCATCCACCTGGAAGATAGACCGATTTGGCATCGTGTATTATCCTCCTCAGAAACCCCTACGGAGCTTACTCAAAAACGCTTAGGGGTTTCGGTTTGTGAAATGGAACTGCGCTTGTTAGGAAGCGACGGCATCTATCGATGGATGCTCGTCCAAGCCCTTCCCCTTATGGGTAAAAAGGGCGAGGTGGTGGGATGGCAGGGAACTTTTATGGATATCGATCGCCTCAAACAAACCCAACTTCAACTCCAAGAAAAACAAGAATTCCTAGAAAATCTCATTGCCTCTTGCTCGGAAGCCATTATTGCCGGGGATACCAATGGAACCATCCAAATTTTTAATCAGGCGGCACAAGAATTATATGGATTAGCAGAACAGAACCTCCCGCAGAGCGCTTTTAAATCCGGTCCCACAGGGGAACAATTTCCAGGGACACCGGACCCCTCCCGTTCAGCGAGTGGGGTTTCTATTGGTAATTCCCAGAAAAACCTTGAAGCTGTAGACCCCAGCTCAACTTCCCCGAAAACGTTGCCCCTATGGTACGCCTTACAGACGGAAACGCCATCAGAAAAAGAATTAGTGTTGACTCCTAAAACGGGAAAACCCCGGATCATGCTGGCTAATAGTCATCCCATTTTTAATCCTGGGGGCATGAAATTAGGGGCGGTGACCCTGATGCGGGATATTACGAAACGGAAACAGCGAAAAAAAGCCTGTTTTACCCTCTATGCAGAAACCCAGGAAGAAGTTCGCCTGCTCAATGCTCAACTGAGCCAACGCGATCGCAAACTCCCTCTGAATCTCCCCAATTCACCCCAGACAACGGACCCGGAATCCCTGGATGACTCCGAGACTCAAAGACTGCCACGCATAGAAAATGAGGAGGATTTCGCTAACCTCTTCCAAACCCTGGATTTAATTAGCCCCTATCATATCGCCGGTCTTCTTTGGGACCAGTCGGGGGAATTGCAAGGGGTGATGAATTGCCATCGCCTCCTAGCGGATTCCCTGTGGGAACGGTTAGAAAGCCTACTGCTGAAAGCATTCCCGGATCAGAATTTGCGATCGCCTTCCCCAGAAGCGGTGGTTTGGTCCATCGCCTTACCGGAAGGGGAAGGCTATGAAGTCCCAGTCACGGAACTGGGGTCCCTGCTCCTATTTCCGGTGGTCGGGAAGGGCGATGCTCAGAAAGTGGGACTGCTATTTGTCGTCCCTGAAGGGCGATCGGTTTTGAATGCTTATGAACTAGGCTTGCTAGAAGGGATAATCCAGCAAGCATCAGAAACCCTGGAAAAGCTGTCTTCAGAGTGCTGGAACTACCCAACTGATGGTTCTGGAAATACCCGATGCGATCGCCCAAAACCCTCACTCCAGAACCGCGCCAACCTGGTAACTGGAGCCGAAAAGACCGATCGCCATAGCCAATCTAATCGCGATCGCAGTTCTGCTGCCGCCGCATCCCAGCAACCCACAAGGGAGAAACCCGGCGATCGCCCGGAGTCCGTTTCTTCCTTCTTATCCCACCCTTTCAAAGAGATTGATGTTTCACCATCCCAGAACCGGATGGGAAAATCTCAGCTTCTGGATGGGAGTGACAAAATCTCTTTGAACCAGAACCGCAAACCAACCCCAGACAACTGCTCACAGAGCGTTTCCCAGCCTTTTGGAGCCTCACCCTCTCCCCAAAACTCCCCAGACCCCGAGGAGAACCCAACCCAGCAGAATCTGAGGGTCCAGAAAAACTATCCAGGTAGGGATAGGGAGCCCCTTTACGATAGCATTGACTATCGCACCGAGATGGAAGGGGGTAGTGAGCAAGGAAAAAGGTCAGAACCCGCCTTCAGTGAGGGACCGGGTGATCCTCAAGGGTCCGACACAACCCCTGGGGACGAAGGGGTGCTCATTTATGATGCCGATGGGATTCTCACCACCTGCAATCCCAGTGCAGAACGAATTTTAGGCTTAAGTGTTCGGGAATTGATCGGACGCTCGTATCAAGATGCTGGCTATTCCAGCATCTTCCTCGATGGTTCACCCGTTGAAGGCGATCGCCATCCCGTCGCCATTACCTTCAATACGGGAGAACCGCAATCCAATACCATCGTGGGGATTTGCCAACCCGATGACACCCTCACCTGGGTCTCCCTCAAGCTTCAGCCCTTATTTGATAGCGATTGTGACCAGGAGGGGCGCTATCCTTGTACTGTGATTGTCTACCTCCAGGAGATTGACAATTTTACAGAAGATCAAGACTATCCTAGGGAACTTAACGACCCCAACTATCAGTTCATGGTCGAACAGTCCCAGGACTTAATTGCTCGCCATAGTCCCGAGGGACTTTATCTGTATGCCTCTAGCGCTAGTCGTTCCCTGTTGGAATATGAACCCGAGGAACTGGTTGGGCAAAGTATTTATGGGTTCGTTCATCCCGAGGATGTGACTGCCGTCAACCGCATCTTTACTGACATAACCCGGGAATCACCGACCGATCCAGTGATCTATCGCCATCGGCGCAAAGATGGGGCCTATATTTGGTTAGAAACGACTCTGGGATCTGCCCATAACCCAGGGTTAGGGAGGGAATCTGAAGCGATCGCCGTTTCCCGCGATATTACCCCACGCAAGGATAAGGAAGAAAAAGTCAACCTACTCAATCATGACCTAGAGCGCTTAGTCCGCAAGCAACGTCTCGAACTCGACAATGCACGACAACTCAAAGATGAATTGCTCCTGCGCGAACAGTTAGCCCGCAAAGTGGCGGAGGCGGCGAAAACCCTCCTGAGTAAGGAACGCCAGCGGATTGCCGAATCCCGCTCCTTTTTAGCAGAAGCGACTACCCTCCTCACCGCATCCCTGGATTACCAAACTACTCTGGAGAATTTGGCGAGACTGCTAGTGCCTCGGTTTGCCGATTGGTGCGCGATCAATGTCATGGAAAATGGCACGAGACCCATCGGGTCATCGGACGCAGACTATCATTGTGTGACCGTAGCTTGTTTGGACCCTTCAAAGCAATCGACGGTTTGGGCGTTGCAAAATCGCTACCCGGTGAATGGTGGGGGTCGGTACAGCTATTGGCAACAACTGATGGAGATTCGCCGTTCACAGTCGCGATCAGACTGGGGAGAACGGCAGAATGGGGCAGAGTTTTGTTTGGGGATTACTGATGATGAACTGGCAGCAGTCGCTGAGGATCAAGAACATCTGGAACTGTTGCGATCGCTCGATTGTCAGGCGGATCTCTGGTTGCCGATCTGCTTCGGCGATCGCACCTTTGGTTCCATTCTCCTCATGCGCGGCAATCAGCCGAGTTCTCGTCGTCTTCGTTTAGAAGGAGATGCTGCCTATAGCCAAAGTGAGCTGTCTCTGGTTGAAGATTTGGTGCGGCGGGGTGCTATGACCCTGGAAAAGGCCATCCTCTACCGGGAAGCTCGGGAGACGGGAGAAAACCTCCGCAAGACGGTCTGTATTTTAGGTGAACGACAACGCCAATTGCGTACCCTCCAACAGTTGGCCAATTTGCTGAATCAGCGGATTGCTGATTTACCCCGGTTGTTACAACTGATGGTAGAAGCCGTCTGCGAGGCCATCCCCAAGGCCCAGTTTTGCCTGATTGTCCTTCACGATCGCCAACTCGATCGGCTGGAATTAATGGCGACTGCTGGCACCGGTACCCAAAATTTACCCATCGGAATTCCTTTGAAAACCAAGGATTCTTTACTGTCCGAGGTATTTGCTACGGGTCAGTCTCTGTTGCGATGCCATTCTCTCAATGGACTGACGACCGATTCCGAGACCAAAATTCTTCCCGGAGAGTTACCCGCTTGTGTGTATGCCGTGCCGATTGAGTCGGCGCGAGCAGGACGTTTGGGGGTACTCGCCGTGGGCAATTGGGAAGATTTGGTGGCCTTTGAGGTGGAGGACCTCCGTCAAATGGTCACGGCGGTGGGCGAACAAGCGGCGATCGCCATTAACAATGCTCGCTCTATCGAAATTTTAGAGGAGCGAGATCAACTGTTACAAACTCAAAATCATACTCTGGCTTGTCAAAATCAGGAACTAGAGGCCAAACGTCAGCAGATTGAACGTCAAAACTGCCAACTGAGGGAGGCATCTCGCCTCAAATCTGAGTTTTTAGCCACCATGTCTCACGAACTGCGGACTCCGATGAATTCTATTCTGGGCTTTTCTCAGGTCCTCTTGCGTGGACGCCGCCATCCCTTGGCATCTCAGCAAAAACAAATGGTGGAACGAATCCTCAATAATGGCAAGCAATTACTCACTTTAATTGATGATATCCTCGATTTGTCTAAAATTGAGGCGGGTCATTCTGAACTTAAGCTAGAAGAGTTTGAAGTAGATTTATTAGTCAGTGCAACCTGTGAAGAATTGCGAATTTTTGCCCAACACAAGAATTTAACTTTGCAGTTTGATTCCACTTTGGATAATTCCCGGGTTGTGGGCGATCACTTACGGTTGCGACAGATGGTTACCAATTTGATTTCTAATGCGATTAAGTTTACCACCTCTGGCGGGGTGGTAGTTTCAGTCTTCAATCCTTCCCCAGATTGGGTGGAAATTTTGGTCAAAGATACCGGCATCGGCATTCCTCCCGAACAGCTTAATGATATTTTTGAAGCCTTCCGCCAAGGCGATCAAACTACCACTCGCGAATATTCCGGCACCGGCTTAGGGTTAGCTCTGTGTGAGTCTTTAGTTCGCCTGATGAAGGGAACGATTTCGGTAGAAAGTCAGCTTAATGAAGGTTCGACTTTCTCGATTCAAATCCCTCGCTCTATCTCTGAGCTTGATTAGGGCAATCCCCCCATTAAACTCTTCCTAGATATAGCCCGTCTAAATTATGATGATAAGACCATTGAGGAGGGGGAGCCAGAAATCTCCCAATTAGTAGTAAGGAGCTTTCTGCCTCTCGCTTCTTTTGAAAAGTGTCCGATTCATTTTTGTGGGGCAGATTTATACAGATGTTACCTTTGAAAGTGGGGGGTTAACCCTAGC
>NZ_JAFLQW010000496.1 GCF_017313335.1 Phormidium pseudopriestleyi FRX01
AAAGACGGCTGAAGACGTTCAGAACGTCAAGTCGCACCAATGACAATGGTCGTCTAAACTAGGAGCCGGATGAGGTGAAAGTCTCATGTCCGGTTCTGAATGGGAGGGGATGGAGGTGACTCCATTCTCGACCCCTAATTGAAACAAAAAGAAACAATTGGCAACAGAACTGCCTTACCCCGTCCCGATTTTAGATTGTAGAAAATCCCAGATCGCAAGCAGGTACGGCAGCCCAAATCTGTCTCAACAGGAGCACCCTCATTTATGGCACCACCAACCCGGATAGAAACCAGAACCGACCCCATGATTCTCAGCATGGGACCGCACCATCCCTCCATGCACGGGGTCCTGCGCCTCATCGTCACCCTTGACGGCGAGGATGTAGTCGATTGCGAGCCAGTCTTGGGCTACCTGCACCGAGGCATGGAGAAAATTGCCGAAAACCGCACCAACATCATGTTCGTTCCCTACGTCAGTCGCTGGGACTACGCCGAGGGAATGTTCAACGAAGCGGTAACCGTCAATGCACCGGAAAAACTCGCTGACATCGAAGTTCCCCGACGTGCCAGCTACCTGCGGGTGATCATGCTGGAACTGAACCGACTCGCCAACCACCTACTCTGGTTGGGACCCTTCCTCGCCGATGTCGGAGCACTGAGTCCATTCTTCTACATTTTCCGCGATCGCGAAATGATTTATGACCTCTGGGAAGCCGCCACCGGGCAACGCATGGTCAATAATAACTACTTCCGCATCGGTGGCGTCGCCGCTGACATCCCCTACGGTTGGGTGGATAAATGCGAAGACTTTTGCGACTACTTCGAGCCCGTCATTGACGAATACGAACGCCTAATCACCAACAACCCCATTTTCCGCCGCCGAATTCAACACCTCGGTATCATCTCTCGGGAAGAAGCCATCAACTGGGGTCTCTCCGGTCCCGTCTTGAGAGCATCCGGTGTCAAATGGGACTTAAGAAAAGTTGACCATTACGAATGCTACGACGACTTTGATTGGGATGTCTGCTGGGCCACTGAAGGGGACTGTTTGGCCCGATATACCGTCCGCATGGCCGAAATGCGCGAATCCGTCAAAATCCTCCGCCAAGCCTTAAAGGGTCTTCCCGGTGGACCTTACGAGAACCTAGAAGCCAACCGGATGATGGGAGGACCCAAATCCGAATGGAACGGATTTGACTACCAATTCATCGCCAAAAAGATTGCCCCCACCTTTAAAATTCCCGCCGGAGAGCATTATTTCCGCGTGGAAAGTGGCAAAGGAGAACTGGGAATTTATCTAATTGGTAATGATAATGTTTTCCCCTGGCGTTGGAAAATCCGCGCTGCTGACTTCAATAATTTGCAAGTCTTGTCCTCCATCCTACGCGGTAACAAAGTCGCGGATATTGTGGCAATTCTCGGCAGTATCGACGTGATTATGGGTTCCGTTGACCGATAATTAAACCCCCGCGAAGTAGGGGCGATTCGCGAATCGCCCCTACATTCCTCTCGTGCCACGGCTCTGCCGTGGCACGGTTATTTTGCGGCTCTGCCGCCTGATTGCGGTAGGGAAACTACTACCCACCCTACTATTCAATACTAACTCAATATGTCCAACTTGTTAATCCCAATCATCCAAGACAAAATCATACAAAATCCCCAAAAGCAAATCACCTTTGCCGACTATATGGAATTAGCCCTCTACCACCCTAAATATGGATATTACGCCGCAAACACAGGAAAAATTGGCGCACAAGGAGATTTTATGACCTCCCCCCACTTAGGCGCAGATTTTGGGGAAATGCTGGCAGTGCAGTTCATCGAAATATGGGAAATTCTTGGATATCCCACCCCATTTCACCTCGTAGAAATGGGTGCGGGTCAAGGATTAATTGCGGCAGATGTCATCAAATATCTCTATCGCCACAATCGGGATTGTTTCGCCGCTACCGAATATCTAATCATCGAACAGTCCCCGGCAATGCGCCAGTTACAACAGCAGCAATTCTCCAAATTGTCCAGTGGGGGTGCAAATTTGCGCTGGGTGACTTGGGAGGAAATTGCGGCAGATTCAATCACGGGATGTTTCTTTTCTAATGAGTTAATCGATGCCTTCCCGGTACATCAAATCCAGGTATCCGGGGGAAAACTCCAAGAAATTTATATCACTACCTCGGACAAAATACCAGAGTCTCCCGAAGCGTCTCCCTTTCAAGAAATCACTGGGGAACTCTCCACTCCTAAAATTACCGACTATTTTCAACTGATTGACATTGACATCACCAGCAAACCCTATCCCGATGGATATCGCACGGAAGTCAATCTGGCGGCATTAGATTGGGTGAGACAGGTGACTCACAGACTCAATCAGGGATATGTGCTAACGATTGATTATGGATATCCGGCTCACCGCTATTATACACCCACCCGATCGCAAGGAACATTACAATGCTATCATCAACACCGATATCATGATAATCCTTATATTTTAGTGGGGGAACAGGATATAACGGCTCATGTTGATTTTACCGCATTGGAACGACAAGGGGAGTCTTGCGGATTGGAGAAATTGGGGTTTACCCAGCAGGCGATGTTTTTAATGGCATTGGGGTTAGGCGATCGCATTGCGGCACTCTCCACTACCCCCGGCATGGATTTGGGAACGATGATTAATCGCAGACAAGTCTTGCATGAGGCGATCGACCCTAGAGGATTAGGGGGTTTTGGGGTGTTGGTACAGGGAAAAGGATTAAGTGAGGACCAGAAGGGGAAAGGGTTACAAGGGTTGAGGATACCGCCGATGCGGTAAGGTTATTTTGCTCGATTACCTATACGGACCTAACCCCCCAACCCCCTTCCCTCGGAGGGAAGGGGGAGAAGAAGACAAAAGTTGTTTTTAGGTTACTCCACGGGACTTGATATAATATTATTGTTCTTTCCGCTTAATCCATAACCAGGCGATCGCCATAAACAATAACCCAGCAGCGAGACTATATCCCAATGAGAGTAATGCCGCATCCCAGGAGGCGGAAAGAGGGGGATTAAGTTTGACAGAGGCGATCGCATTCGGATCCGGTGTTTGTTCTGTCGTCAGCACTTCCACCGGCACAATCACATAGGGAAACTGTGCCGAAAGTGAGGCAGCGATCGCCGCAGCAGCTAAACCCCACCCGCCAATTGTGATATTATTCTGAAACCGCCGTTCTTGCCTAGCGCGATCGACTTCTACCAGACTCCGAATCGTGGCGATCGCAAACTCCAACCGCTGTAAACCAGGACTCAAATTTTCATAATCTTTTTCCACTTGTAGCAAATATTTCTCCGTCACCCTCGCGCTAAACTTCGCTAAAAAAGCCAAATCCGTAATGGGTTTTTCTCCTTCCAAACCCTGCGCCGAGATAGCTTTTTCAGTAATAGTAGCACTACGTTTTTGGTAATTCTCCAAATTAATGGCGATCGTCCGCAATTGATACCCCAACTCATCCACATCAATCGTATAATCCGAGACAATACTGCGCGCTTGATTGAGAATATCTTTCAGGTTATTTAGGGGTAAATTCTGATACTTTTCCCCGCGAATTTGTCTTAAACAATCTTGAATTGTGATATAATCTTGTTTCAGCCATTGTTTCAATTGACGAGTTTGCCCATAAGCCCAAAGAATTTTAGTGCGATCGGCAAATAACCGCATCCAATCATACATCAACTCCGCCCCTTTTTGAGCCGCATCCGCCGTCGGATACAGAACAATTATCACATGATGACTGTCAAAATACCGGGACTTAGACGCCGCAGAATCACCCGAATCCTTGACCGTTTCTTGCAGCAACAGCTTAAAAAAATCCAGTTCAAAAACCGTCCCTCCCAACAGGTGACCTTTACCCTGAAAATTATCCTGCCAATTCGCCCAAGGAAACAACGCCTTATAACAAATTTGAGCCACATCTTCCGGATTTTGAGCCGGGTGAGGCAACTGCCCATAAACGAACCAAGTTTGACCTAACGTTGCCGAATTTCCACCCAGACAACGCTCTATTTCCCCCTTAATTTTTTTAATACACTTCGCCGGTTGCGGAGTCAATTTATTCGACACCGAACAATCCAGCAACAGCCCATACATATCGCTCATCCGCACCGGGTAATAAAACCCTTCGTAAACATCGAAATCATTGCCGAATCGGTGAAATCGGGTCGGTAACAGTTCCTCATACTCCGACTCGAACCCCGAATCAAACTTGAGTACATCCTGTAGATTTTTCGGCAGTTTTAGTTTAAATTTATCCCAATTTTCTTTAATTTCCTCGGGATTGTCGCCTAACCCATCCCGCAAATCATAGAGGAATAAATCAACCGTGGGATAAATGATATTGTTCATAGAATTACAGGGGGAGATTATCCCGCCATCTTCCGGTTTACTCATTCAATATTTTGTAAGAAAACGGCAGGATTATCTTAAAATATCGGCGCTTGTGGTAACTCCCAATACTCCGCCAACGCCTGAATTTGTTTAACACTTTTATCAGGGCGATCGCGCGTCATCACCATCCGACTCAAATTCACCACTTCACTCGTCCGTTGATTCGGCTTCCCTTGGGGTGTATAACCTCGGTCAATCTCCGTGATGCCGAGTTGCTGCTGGAGCAGATTTTTCTGCGGCAACCATTGATATAATTGCTCTCCCTCCAGAGACGCGACTTTTGTCATCGCTTCTTGATACAGTTGATTTAAAGCTGGATTTTTCTCCAAAATTGTGTTAATTTCCTCGATAATTGCCTTTTCCTTATCTGGACGAAGTTCCAGAAGCCTCCCCACATTCTCTTGTAAATCCGCAACTTCCACCATCGTCAGTTCGCCCTCCAGCCGGTACAGGGCCAGCAAAAAAGCCAGTAAAGTTTTGTCAACCGAGGTTTCCATAGATTTGGGGTATTATAATTCAGATACCAATAATTCTAGCGGATGGTGGTCCAATGAAGAAGCGGCAAGCATTGGTAATCGGTATTAATGATTATCTGGTTCTGAACGAATTGCGGACCCCAGCCAACGATGCTAATGCAGTCGCCCAAGAACTGCTGGAACTCGGATTCGAGGTCACCGGATTACCCTGCGCCTCCACCCAAGAAGCATGGCGCGTCCATCCCGAGAAACACCTGCTCACCCACGAATTAGAAGACGCCATTACCAACCTCTTCGCCCTCGATGCCAATATTAGCATTCCCGAAACCGCCCTCCTGTTTTTTGCCGGTCACGGATTGCGAAAAGTCAAAGGAACCCTCACCAAGGGGTTTTTAGCCACCAGTCGCGTGGATAGCAAAGAAAACTGGGGGTTTCCCCTCAAAGAATTGCGGGAGATTTTAGAAAAAAGTCCTGTCAAACAGCAGATTGTCATCTTAGACTGCTGTCATGCCGGAGAATTGCTCAACTTTAACGAAGCTGATGCGGGAAAAGGGGAAACTATCTCCCGTTGTTTGATTGCCGCTTGTCGAGAAATCGAACTCGCTTACGAACCCACAGCCGGAAACCATAGTACATTAACCGAAGCACTCCTAGAGGGATTGCAGCAAACTGGAATTATCAGCAACATCAGCTTATCCCAATCCATAGAAACCGCCTTAGCAACCCGCAACCAAACCCCGATCTGTAACAACTGGGGTGAGATTATCCTGCGCGACCCTCAAATCGAACTCCCATCGGAAATTCTCCAAGATGAATGTCCCTATAAAGGATTAGAAGCCTTTCAAGAACAGGATACCCAATATTTCTTTGGACGGGAAACACTCACTCAAAAATTAGTCTATCGACTGCGAGACAGCCACTTTCTGGCAGTTTTGGGCATTTCCGGCAGTGGCAAATCCTCCGTTGTTAGAGCCGGTTTAATCCCGGAATTAAAAAAAGGGAGCACTATTTCCGAGAGTAAAACCTGGACCATTTGTGCGCCCTTCACCCCCGGAGATGACCCCCTTGCCAACTTAGCCCAAGTCCTCAGTGACGCCAACCTCTGCGACTTAGACACAGCAACTCAAGCAGTCGCCCAAGGTGCATCCGGATTACAACGGCTGATTTCCCAGGCAAATGCCTCAAGCATCCTGCTGGTTGTGGATCAGTTTGAGCAAGTGTTTACCCAATGTCAAAGTGAGGCCGAACGCCAGAAATTTTTGGACTGCTTGTGCGGGGTCGCTGATGGAGGACAAGCTCAAGGAAGACAAGACACTACCTTGTCCCTACGGGTCGTCATTACCCTGCGGGCGGACTTTTTGGGCAAATGTGCCGAATATCCCCAATTGGCGAAACTCCTCCAAACCCATCAAGAGATAGTTACCAAAATGGAGGAAGCCGAATTACGAGCAGCTATTACCAAACCCGCCCAAAAAGTCGGATGGAACATTCCCCCAGACCTGGAAAACCTGATGGTTGCTGACGTGCAGAAATCTCCCGGCAGTTTGCCCTTATTGCAATACCTCCTCCAAAAACTCTGGGACCAACGCAGGCAACGCTTGACCATCCAAACCTATCAAGACATGGGCGGCGTCCAAAAAGCCCTCCAAAAACAGGCCAATCAAGTCTATGAATCCCTTACCCCAGAACAACAGACCATTACCCGGAGCATTTTTCTCGAACTCACCCAACTGGGAGAAGACACCAAACCCATCGCCCGACAAGTCCGCAAATCTCAGTTAACCGACTTACCCCCCTCCCCGGAACAGGTGAAAACCGTCCTAGAGAAATTAGAGGCAGCGCGGTTAGTCGTCACCCGGGAACTGCAAGCCAGAGGGAACAAAGCGGATAAAATCACCGTAGTGGATGTCGCCCATGAATCCCTGATGAGTAACTGGGAGCAATTAGAGCAGTGGGTCAACGAAAACCCCGAAGTGAAGCGGCAACGAGACGAAATCCAAGCCAAAGCCCAAGACTGGGAAGACAAAGACAAACGCCGAGAAGGATTGCTCAGGGGATTAGATTTAGTCGAGGTAGAGGCATTTGTGCGACGCAATGGGGAGACATTTCCCCTGTCAGCCTTAGCGCGAGAGTACCTGAGAACCAGCATCCGCCAGCAACTCACCACCCGCATTCTCGGTATTGGCGCAGTTGTCACCCTGTTGAGCGTAGTCACCGGACTCTGGCTGAATGCCCAACGCCAAGCCACCATTGCCAGCTTACGGGCCAACGCGGCCCAGGCCAAAAATTTGCTCACCAGTGCTGACCCCGTAGATGGCTTAGTCCTGGCAATCCAGGCAACGGGAGAGAGTCAAGGCCGATTGCGACGAGTGATGAGTTCAGTGCAAGGGAGTTTGCTCACCAGCATTCAAACCACTCCCGAACAAAATCGACTGCGCGGCCATCAGAAT
>NZ_JAFLQW010000663.1 GCF_017313335.1 Phormidium pseudopriestleyi FRX01
CTGGCTTCTGTTTGTTAAATCATGAAGTGATCATCAACGGAGGATGATTAAGAGAAAACCGAACTAGAAAGGCCCAGTTTTCTGCATGAAGTTCCGGGGGTTAGAGGTGCTTTCACAGAGGCGATCGCCTCTGTGAAAGCAACATCCTGTGATTAACCCAGTCCCCTGCAAACGAGGGACTGGCTTAATTCCTAAGCTTTAAAAGCTTGGTCGAAATCCGCCTTAATATCCTCAATATGTTCAATTCCCACAGACACCCGAATCAGATCCTGTGTTACCCCAGAGGAATTTTGTTCCGCTTCACTCAATTGTTGGTGAGTCGTCGAGGCGGGATGAATCACCAGCGTTTTGGCATCGCCGACATTAGCTAAATGGCTGGCTAACTTCACATGATTGATAAATTCTCGACCCGCTTCCATGCCTCCTTTAATCCCAAAATTGACCACGCAGCCAAACCCATTGGTCAGGTATTTTTTAGCTAAATCGTGATAGGGATTCTTTTTCAGTCCTGCATATTTAACCCATTCCACCTTGGGATGCTTGGAGAGCCATTTGGCTAATTCCATCGCATTATCAGTATGACGCTGAACTCGCAGGGAGAGGGTTTCTAACCCCTGCAAGAGTAAGAAGGCATTAAATGGACTCATGGCGGGTCCAAAATCTCGCAATCCTTCCACTCGGGCGCGAATGATAAAGGCAATATTTCCAAATGGACTTTTTGGCCCAAAGGTTTCATAGAAATTCATGCCATGATAACCGGGAGAGGGTTTAGTAAAAATCGGGAATTTGCCATTTCCCCAATCAAATTTACCCGAATCTACAATCACGCCGCCAATGGATGTCCCATGACCGCCAATCCATTTAGTTGCCGATTCCGTAATGATATCTGCACCATGTTCCAAGGGTTTGCACAAGTACCCCCCACAACCAAAGGTGTTATCTACAATTAAGGGAATTCCATTTTCGTGGGCGATGTCAGCAATGGCAGAAAAATCAGGAATATTGCATTTGGGATTCCCGATACTTTCTAAATAAATGGCCTTGGTTTTGTCATCGATCGCCTGTCGAAAGTCTTCCGGATTATCTCCATCGATAAATTTAACGTTAATGCCTAAACGGGGTAGTGCGACTTTAAATTGATTGTAGGTTCCGCCATAGACAAAGCTGGTGGAAATAATGTTATCTCCCGCTTCACATATCGTGGCGATAGCCAGAAATTGTGCCGCTTGACCACTGGATGTTGCTAAGGCAGCCACACCGCCTTCCAATGCAGCAATCCGCTTCTCAAAAACATCCGTCGTCGGGTTCATAATTCGGGTATAAATATTCCCAAATTCTTTTAGCGCAAACAGATTTGCGCCGTGGTCAGCGTCATTGAAGACATAAGAAGTGGTTTGGTAAATCGGAACAGCGCGGGCATTTGTCCCTGGGGCTGGTGACTGTCCGGCATGAACTTGTAGGGTCTCAAAGCGGTAGTTCGGCGTTTCACTCATAAACTTGAAAAGTTCCTCGAATTTCTGGTGTTTTTGGCTGATTGGATAGATAATTCATCTAGCGCTAGAGAGTCATACTTGACAAGGATTTTACCCTTCCCAAACCAGCACAAAACATTACGCAATTATAGGGCTATTTTTTTCGGCTCGGGTGATAATTTTAAAAAACTTAATAAAATATAAAGGTCCAAGACTCGATAAACACTCAGGTCTGACCCTTAAAGGATGGAAATTTTTAATATAAAGAAAGTGCATCTCATCGGACAGCAAACCAGGCGGGGAAATTAACAGGCACTAACCTTGGGGGACTGGCCCCATCAGTGGACCCTAGGCGGTGATTGCTTTGGGTAAAGCAGGGGTGACTTCAATTCAGGAATCAACGGTGGCGAGTGTCGAGTTCTATGCCGTTGAATTGAATAGATCCCTGAAGCGGATGAGTGGGCCTCTGGAAACCTTACAGGATCATGGAGAGTTCATCCACCACTTGCACCCGTCCCCGGCAAAGAGAACGCAGGAGGCGATCGAGACTGAAGCGGTCCTCGTCGCTGAGGGATTCATCTAAAATCGCGGCCATCAGTCCATAGCGATCGGCTTTGGTGATGCAGTGGGTATCTTTGACCGTGGCGAGTAGTTCAGAAATGGCACCGGGGAGCAAGTTGAGGGAATACATTAGCGTTGTTTTGAACTCGACATCTTTATCTTCCCGTATTTTCTCGCGATCGTCCGTGATTCTACCGAAACAACTCCGTGATTCTAACGAGGCTTTGATGTGATCTAACCAGGTCAGTAGTGGTGATGGCGATCGCCCGCAAGCAATCCAGAGCATTAAAGGGGCCTTAATCCCCCAACAGGGACTTAAAATGTTCAGGATGATAAGCATTTATGCTGACTGATCACTCCTATTGATGATTTTCACTTTGCCCCGGTTCTGGCAATCCTGGGGGTCGTGAATATTGTTTATGGGGCATTGAGTGCCTTTGGGCAAGATCACCTCAAACGGCGGTTAGCCTATTCCTCGATTTCCCAGATGGGATTTGTCTTGATTGGGATTGCTTCTTTAACAGAACTAGGGCATCGGTACAGTAAAGGTTAGAAACTAGGTTTCTGGAGCGAATTTTGTGCGAATTGCTACAAATTTTCTGCAGTAAATCGATTTTTCTTCCCCATACTGTACCGATATTTTAAGGTCCCAACCCCCGAATGCTTCCGGGTAGGGATTAGATAAAAAGGAGAAGAAAGGAGAAGAAATTGGCTTTCTCGCTGGTAATGAGTGGCTGATTATTAAAGATTGTGCAAAGACAAGGGGTTTCTAACCTCAAAGCATTAGTTAAAATTAGCCCGCCTACGCGGGCTTTATTTTATGGGATTCTACCCTTCCAGGCTGGGGGATTTGCTATAGAACAGCCTGCATGAAGGAGTGTGGGAACGAATGTATTCCTCTGGCATAAACTTGAACGGATGAAGTATGGCGATTTTCCCCCTAGAGTATAGATGACAGGGAGGGAGTTTTATGCTATTTCCTTCCTCATCATTGTCCGTAAATCTTGATTTTTAGTGTGGCAATTGGCGATCGGATGTTTTTTTTATAAATAATCACCTCAAAACTTCATCCCAATGGCAGATGAGAGCTTTGCAACTGATCGATGAAAATTATAAGGAAGCGGTAGAGAACTCATCAGAGTCAAAAGCGGACCTGAAATGGACTGTCCAGTGTGAGGGCAAATCCCAAACAGAACGCTGAAAGATTCGGAGACTTTCTATCGGGTCGAACTTTAGTAGTAGAAGGGCTTGACTCTGAAAAGGGGTGAGATGGCCTGATCCACTAACCCCTGAAGTATCGGAAGACCTGCCGCATTTACCACTGTGCGATCGCACTCATTTTCTGGGTTTGAGTTTAGCAACCGACCCCTCTTGAGTCTCGCTGCTGATAGGAAGAGGATAAATTTATGAATGATGCTGTAAAAATCTTTTCTCATTATAATAATACCAAGTCAGGCTCTGTGTCTAGAAAAAGCCGGTGGCCTATTTACTTATTTTTAGGAATTACAACCAATCTGTTGGTTTGGGGTGTGGCGATCGCCTACATCACCCTAAAAGCCCCAAGCTATACGACCAAATGGTCTGTCACCCTACCCGGGACAGGTTCCACAAGCCGCGTAGACTTACCCGGCATTGGTGGGGCGTCTTCTCAAACCGACTCTCCCTACAGATATGATTCCCATCATGACCCTCGGGAAAATTACAAATACATTGCCGCTAGCGATGATGTTAGAGCGCGTGCAGCCCAAAAGCTGAATCTTAAGCCTTCAGAATTCAACGAACCCCAGATCGAGATTATTGGAAACTCTACCTTGATGGAGTTTCAAATTGTGGGAGATACCCCCGAACAAACTCAACAAAAAGCACTCGCTCTCCACCAATCCTTTGAACTTCAATTAGAAAAATTTAGACAAGAAGAAATATCGGATTCCGACCGCAACTTGCAACAGTTACTCAGTCAGTCTCAGCAAAACTTAGAAAAGGCCCAGGCTCGATTATCCGAGTATCAAGCCACCTCCAGCATCATGTCTTCTGAGCAATTGGTTGATCTCTCAAAAACCATTGAAGCATTACGGAAGCAAAAAGCGGAAGTAGATGCCCTGAATCAGCAAAGTAATGCCCGAATGGTCCAAATTTCTCAAAACTTAGACCTCTCCCCGGCATCCGCCAACAAAGCCTTTGCCTTACAATCTGATTCTTTGTTTCAAGACTTTCTGCTGAAATACCAAACAGCCCGGGGTGAGTTAATGACCTTGACCTCAGTTTATACTACGCGCCATCCCGTAGTTCTGGCTAAACAACAAGAAATTGATGAAGCCCTAGAGGAATTAACCCAACGGAGTCAGCAAATTGTTGGGCGACCCTTTGACCCGGAAATCTGGGAACAAACCAACTTAGGAAATGGCGACAATGCCTCTAGGCGAGAAGTCTTCTTTCAAGATTTGATTACAACTCAAACCGACAACGTGGGATTAGAAGCCCAATCCCAAGAGTTAGGGAGGCAGATTGACACCTTAGAAAATCGATTAAAAAATTTATCAGTGCAGGGGTCAGAACTGGAAAATTTACGGCGAAATGTTCAAATTGCCGAAGCAGTATTTTCTTCTACCTTAACCCAGCTAAATATTAGCAAATCTAACATTTTCGCCAGCTATCCGCGCATTCAACTGTTGTCGCCGCCAGCCTTGCCAGAAGAACCCAGTTCCCCGAAAAAGGTCTTAGCCATACTCGGAGCAGGGATGAGTTCCGTCTTTTTTACTGCCGGATTTCTCCTGCTGTGGATGCGGGATGTCAAAAATAAACGGCGCAAGCAAAGTGCAATCCTAGACCCTAAACCCCAACCCATTCCCGTTACCGCAGCGTATCCTCAGCAACATTCGTCTACCGCAGTGTCTAAGCGATGAAGCCAGAAAATCTACCTGAAAAGTTAGTTTGGTATTACATCCTCGGCACTTACATCATTTATTTTATCGGTGCTCAGTATGTACTTGCCCCCTTATTATGTTACGTCCTGCTTTTTTATGTCTTTAAAAAATGGTGGAACCAAACTGAGGAGACGCCCCCGGAAGAACGGGTGAATTTTACCACCTCTAACTGGCTCTGGATCGTGGCGATGTTCATCATGCACATTGCATTAGTGATGGGACATATAGACTTTGGAATGGGATTACCCCAAATCATTCGGTCTACGGTGAACGGATGGCTCAGAAGCTGGGCGCTTTTAGCGTTCTTTCCTCTTGCTGCTCATCTGGATATTCGCCCAAAATTAATTTATCGAGCAATTTGTATCCTCTGTGTTCAAAGTTTAATTTTGATTCCCCTAGGGTATCTGTTTAGCATGGCGGGTCTACCGAGCAAGCTCTATACTTCTCCTTTGCAAGCCTTTGGAGGCGGTTCATTATACAACGTTAATTTGCTGTATCAGTATGATGCCGAAGGGGGTCAAACCCGAATCTTTTTGTTCGCACCTTGGGCACCAGCTTTGGGAATGATTGGCAATATGTACTTGGGGATCGTCCAACAAGAGGCTCACAAAAAATGGCAGTTTTGGGGTATGGTTGGGGCTGCTGCGATGGCCGTTACATCGGTTTCTCGCTTAGGAATTATCGCCCTGCCCTTGGTTCCTGTAGCGGTATGGGGATTGACCAATTTTTTAAGACCTTGGATCATCTTTGCTTCAGGTTTCGCCAGTTTAGGTTTAGGGCTATTTGCCCCGGCATTGATCGAGTTTCTTAACGCCGTCAAAAATCAATTTACTCAAGCCCGGGCTAGTTCTTCCCGCGTTCGAGATCAACTCAATGAGATAGCCGTTTATCGGTGGAGAACGGACGCTCCAATCTGGGGACATGGGATTCTTCAATCGGAAGGGCCAAGAGTGGTGGAAAAGATGCCTATTGGCTCTCACCATACTTGGTTTGGGGTGTTGTTTCTGCACGGGCTAGTCGGCTTTTTTGCCCTCTTCGTTACCCTGGTTTGGACTTTCATAGAAATGCTGATTAAAGCCCAGCACTCTCAAACGGCCAAGGTCACTTTACATTTTCTGATTGTTTTGTTTCTGTTTGCCTTTGCAGAAAATATTCAGGGCTTGGCTTACCTCTACTGGCCCTCTTTAATTCTGATGGGAATGGCCTTTAAAGAACAATTAATCGTTTGGAGCGACACTAATGAAAAAGAAACGTATCTTATTTCTGATTTCTGATAAAAAGATGGGGGGTGTCATGACAATGGTGGATAGTTTGACTCGTTCCTCTCTCTCCAAGCAATTTGATTTTAAAACGGTTTGTTTGGATTCCCATGAAGCAATCAATGAACGAGTCACCCCAGATGTCGTGGTGATTAATAAAGCCTGTACTTGGAGGAGAATACCCAATTTACTCTGGTTAAATATCCGCAAAAGAAAAACCCAGGTGGTGATTATTGAGCATCATTATACGGCAGGATTTGAAACCCATCAAGTTCCGGAGAAAAAGCGCTTCCGGCTGATGCTAAAATTTTCTTACTCCTTAGCCGATCGCGTTGTGGCAGTTTCGGAGGCTCAAGCGGATTGGATGTTTAAAAATAACTTAGTAGCCTCGGACAAACTGTATCAAATTAATCCAGCGGTCAAACTGAAAAAATTCCTGGAAGTCTCCGATCGCCAACCTCGCAAAGAAATTCATTTAGCTGCTTATGGTCGATTCTGTAAACAAAAAGGATTTGACATTTTGCTAGAGGCGATGAAATTAATTCCTCAACATACTGTTAATTTATATTTAGGAGGAGATGGCCCCGATAAGCAAGACCTCAAAGAACGCGCCCTCGGGTTACAAAATGTCAAATTTTGTGGGGCGATTGACGATGTTCCCCAGTTTTTAGAAGGATGTGATGCGGTGGTCATTTCATCGCGCTGGGAACCCTTTGGTTTAGTCTGCATGGAAGCCAAAGCCGCAGGGAAGCCCGTGATTGCCTCGGATATTGATGGGTTACGAGAACAAGTGCACGATTGTGGGATCTTGGTTCCCCCGGAAGATCCAGTCAAATTGGCTTCTGCGATCGCCTCCTTGGGCGAGAGTGACCTGTTGACTTGGGGTCAAAACGGTCGGAACTCGGTCAAAGATGCCCGCGACCTATTTTTAACTCAATGGGAAAACTTACTGGTGGAATTAACAGAAAACTAAAACCTGCTTCATTTTTTTAATTCAAAAAAATTTCCAAAACTAATCTCAATCAAGCATCTACAGAAAGGAAGATATTCATGAAAAAGTCCATGCGCTGGGATCGTTTTTTTACGAGGGGAACACCAGTTATCGCATTGCCGGATTGGAATGAGCCTCGGCTTTTTGTCCCAGCTAAAAATTTTTGGCAGCGATGGAAAGGAAGCTCCTTGTGTCCTCCGCCCTCGGTTAATCCAGATGGGATTGCCTTGCCGCCAAAATTGGGGCGACTCTTGTATCGAATTCAGGTGGCTTTAGGCCAGTCGCCGATGCAAATTGCCTGCCGAAAAAAGTCTGGATCAATCGATATTAAGGGGTTTGTCCGGGAGATTTTTCCCGAATTTAGTTGGGCCGTGTTTTCCGTGGGTGTTCCGGGGAAAGCGCAGAAAATTACCGCCCAACTCTGGAACGATCGCCATCAAGTGATTGGCTATCTGAAATACTCGCGCAAACCCCTCGCCTGCGATCGCATCGCCCGGGAATATGCCGTACTTTCTCAACTCAATGTCCAACCGAGACCCTTACAATTTGGCCCATTAAGTCAGGGAACTGCTCTTTTAATTGAACCGATTCAGGGAAAACATATCTCTTGTGGAATGCTTCCCCCGGAACCAGAAATTTTAAACCTGCTGGATCAATTTGCGATCGCCCCACCCGTTCCCCTAGACGAGCATCCTTGGGTTCAAACCTTCCAACAGACTGCCGATCCAGTGGCCCTGAAATGGTTGGATGCCCTGCGCGATCGCCCCTGGCCGATTGTTGCCTTACATGGGGATTTTTCCCCCTGGAACCTGTTGCGATCGCCCGATGACAAGATTTTTGCCATTGACTGGGAATATGGTCTAGCGGAAGGGTTTCCCTACCTCGACCTTGCGTATTACATCCTGCAAGTCGCCTATTGGCACTTACAGTGGTCTCCCACTCAAGCTCTTGAGTATGCAGTGGAGTTTCTCTCTAGTTCCGGGCCAAACCTCACATTAGCGGAGGCAAAGGCGATCGTGCGATTGAGTGCCTATCAGGGCTATCAATTTATGCTCGAAGATGGACATTCTCTCGAAGAAGAACCTCAATATTGGCGGTCTAAGGTGTGGGAACATGAACTTTTCAACATTTCAAACTAAAGTTAAAAAGAAGCTCAATAACAAATTTGTTCAAAATATTGGCTGGCTAACCGGTGCCGAATTTGCCATCCGTGTCGTTCGTTTAATGACCACCGTGGTTTTAGCCCGGTTCTTAACCCAATACGATTATGGGTTAGCAGCCATTGTCTTAACCACTTATGAATTTACCTTTGTCTTTACCGACATTGGCATCGGTGCAAAACTGATTCAAGCCAAGCCGGAAGAACTCGAAGACTTATGCCGAAATGCCTATTGGTTAAGTTGGGTCCTCTATGGCTGCTTATTCTTGATTCAGGGCCTCGTCGCCTTTCCCATTGCCTGGTTTTATAGTGATACCAATCTGGTTCTACCCATTGCCGTTTTAGGGGGGGTCTTTTTAGTCACGCCGTTAGGCGTCGTGCAAGCGATCTTACTCCGTCGAGAAAATCGCCTAGAAATTCAAGCCCTTAATAAAGTAGCAGTTCAAGGAACAAGTAACATTTTATCCCTCGTTTTCGCGGTATTAGGGTTGGGGATCTGGGCCATTGTCATTCCTAAACTCATGGTAACGCCCTTGTGGGCTTATATCTACCGTCGCAACCATTCCTGGCGTCCAAGTGGGGGATTTCGGAGTGAAAAATGGAAAGATATTTTTGGATTTGGCAAAAATGTCTTAGGCGTTGAATTGTTAAAAACCCT
This sequence comes from Phormidium pseudopriestleyi FRX01, assembly GCF_017313335.1. Lineage (GTDB taxonomy): Bacteria > Cyanobacteriota > Cyanobacteriia > Cyanobacteriales > Laspinemataceae > Laspinema > Laspinema pseudopriestleyi. The sequence goes on from NZ_JAFLQW010000663.1 coordinate 9,025, forward strand.
AAGAACTAACCTAGATTATCTACTCGTGGGTCGCTTTTTAGGAATTACCGAGTTAGGAATCTACTTCTTTGCCTTTAATGCTGGATTGGGCATTAGCCTGAGCATCATTAAATCGATTAACGCTGCTCTATTACCGCATTTATGTTCTCTGCGACAAGACTGGGCTAAAATGAAGCAGCAGTTCTATAAGAGCTTAAAGATAATTGCAGCCTTAATCATTCCGTTAGTCCTCTTACAATCGACAATGGCCCCGTTTTATGTGCCGATTGTGTTTGGAGAAAAATGGATTGAAGCGATTCCAGTTTTAATGATTATCTGTATCTCGGCTATTCCTCGCCCATTTGGGGATGCTGCCTCTCAATTAATGGTGGCAATTGGCCGACCGGATATCGATTTTAAGTGGAATATTATCTTTACCACGGTCTTTACCATCAGCCTGTTTATTGGTATCCAGTGGCAAGTAATTGGGTTAGCACTCACGGTGTTAATCGTTCATATGCTTGCCTTACCCGCCTATACGATTTGGGCGACTCGGTATGCCTTTAACCGCAACCGCTAATCATTTTCCGGGGAAACTGTGAGGAACGTTTCCCCCCGGCCATAAAACTCGTTTGTTTCCACTTTAAAAAAAACATACCCTTTCAGTGAGTCCTTTAGTAAATTTCAGGATTAAATCTATGAAATTCATTTCTGTCATCGTTCCCGTTTATAACCTAGAACAGTATATCGTTGACACCATCCAGTCTGTATTAGCCCAAACTTACCAACATTTTGAACTGATTTTGATTGATGATGGATCAACCGACCGCACCGCTGAAATTTGTGAACAATTTCAAGAACCCAAATTAAAATTAATTCTTCAGGAAAATAATGGGGCAAATGCGGCCCGAAATGCAGGATTGCGCGTAGCCCAAGGGGACTATATCGCTTTTCTTGATGGAGATGACCTCTGGTTACCTGAAAAATTAGAAAAGCATATTCAGCATTTAGAACAGTCCCCAGAAGTCGGCATTAGCTATAGTCAGTCTGCTTTTATTGATGAAGCTGGTGAGCCGATGGGACTCTATCAAATGCCGAAGCTAACTGACATTACCATTCGAGATGTCCTCTGTCGAAATCCCATTAGCAATGGCTCCTGTGCCGTTCTTCGCAAAGAGGTGTTTGAAAGCATTAAATTCCAAGATGACCTATATGGAACTCAGCAATATTTTTACTGGGATGAGCGATTACAAGGCTCACAAGACCTCGATTGTTGGTTTAGAATTGCCCTGCAAACTGAGTGGAAAATGGAAGGGATTCCAAAAATTTTAACCCTGTATCGGGTGAATTCTGCCGGACTCTCTGCCAAATTATTAAAAAAACAAGAATCCTGGGAACAAGTCATCGAAAAAACCCGTGAGTATGCGCCGGATGAGGTCGCTCAATGGGAAAATCCAGCCCGCGCTTACCACTTGCGATATCTAGCGCGTCGGGCGGTTACATTACGGGATGGGATAACTGCCCTAAAATTAGCCTGGACTGCGATCGCCACTCACCCCCAAATGGTGCTAGAAGAACCGAAACGCACGGGAGTCACCCTAGCGGCTGCCACGGTCCTTTCCGTGCTGCCTAAACCAATTTATCAACAACTCGAAGACCTCGGAATGAAACTAGCGGGACGGTTTCAAAAACTTCAAGTTTTCCCGTATAAAATTTAACCCCTCTGTTGCCGTTCATTCTCGGACCTCGTTTTTCTAGCCGTAGAGAAACGAGGTTTCCCCCAAACTGTTCTAATTTTTACTTACTTTCTCAATCTAACCAGTCATTATGAAGCTAGTTTCGGTAGTGGTTCCGGTTTATAATGTTGAAGCCTATATTGCAGAAACCATTCAGTCAATTCTCAACCAAACTTACTCTAATTTTGAAATCCTGATTGTCAATGATGGGTCATGCGATCGCAGTATAGAAATCATTCAAACCTTTGATGACCCTCGCATTACCCTGATTCACCAAGAAAACCAAGGCGTGTCTGCTGCCAGAAATACGGGAATTGCTCAAGCCAAGGGTCAGTATATCGCCTTAATTGACGGAGATGATATCTGGGTTCCAGAAAAGCTGGAAAAGCACGTCGAGCATTTAGAACAGTCCCCGCAAGTTGGCCTGAGCTTTTGTCGGTCAGCCTTTATCGACCTCAAAGGAACCCCGTTAGGAATCTATCAAATGCCCCGGCTCACCGATATTAAACCCCATCATATCCTCTGCCGTAATCCTATTGGTAATGGGTCTGTTCCTGTGATTCGTCGGGTTGCCCTAGAAGCCATTAAACATCCATCAAATCGCAATCAGGACCTGTCTTTTGCCTACTTTGATGAAAATCTTCACCATTTAGAAGATGTGGAATGCTGGCTAAGAATTGCCCTCAAAAGCGAGTGGCAAGTGGAAGGAATTCCCGAAGCCCTCACCCTCTACCGAGTCAACGTAACGGGAGCTTCGACCAAGGTCGATCAGCAGATAGCTTCCTTAGAAAAAATGCTGATTAAAACTGCCACTTATGCCCCGGAACTCGTGGCAGAATGGGGTAGTATGGCCCGGGCTTATCAAATTCGATTTTTATCCCGACGGATGGTCAGTCTCGGTAATGGAAAAAAAGCGGTGCAACTGGCGAACCAAGCGCTGTTAACCTCCTGGAAAATCGCCCGGGATGAACCACAGCGGACCTTTCTCACCTTAGCGGCGGCCTATTCCCTTTATCTCTTACCCTCGTTTATTTATAAAAAAATTGAAGCACGAGGGATGAAAATGACTGGACTGTCTCAACAAAAACAAATTCTCCGAGAACAGCGTAACTAGACGATTTATTGACTTTTTTTAACTGAGGATATTAAACCGATGAAATTTGTTTCTGTGATTGTTCCCGTTTACAATGTCGAGCGATATATTGCCGAAACCATTCGCTCGATTTTGGCTCAAACCTATCCCCATTTTGAAGTTTTAATCGTGGATGATGGGTCCCCGGACCAGAGTATAGAAATTTGTGAGCAGCAGTTCCATGACCCCCGAATTAAAATTATTAGCCAAGAAAATCGGGGATTAGCCGGAGCAAGAAATACCGGGATTCGTCACGCCCAAGGCGAATATTTAGCCTTTTTAGATAGCGATGACTTGTGGGAATCCGATAAACTGGCGAAACACATTGAACATCTCGACTCAGCCTTAGAGGTGGGAATTAGTTTCAGTCGTTCGGCTTTAATTGACGAATCTGGGAATCCCACCGGAACCTATTTGATGCCCCAATTAACCGATATAGATGTTCCTTGTTTATTGCGCGGCAGTCCTTTAGGGAATGGTTCGACTCCGGTGATTCGACGAGAAGTATTTGATGCTATTCAATTTGAAGCCAACCGCTACGGCACTGTAGAAACGTTTTACTTTGATGAAGACTTTCGGCAGTCAGAAGATATTGAATGTTGGTTAAGAATGGCCTTAACAACAAACTGGAAATTTGAGGGAATTCCCGAAGCACTAACTTTATACCGAGTGAATACTGGAGGTCTTTCAGCTAACTATCTCAAGCAACTTGAAAGCTGGGAACAGGTATTAGAAAAAACTCGGTCCTACGCACCAGAAGCGATCGCTCAATGGTGGGATCTGGCGATCGCCTATGAACTGCGATATCTCGCACGGAGTGCCATTCGCGTCAAAAATGGCAAAGTTGCGGTGGAGTTAATCAATCGTGCCTTATTCACTTACTGGCGCATCCTCCTAGAAGAACCCCGGCGCACGGTGTTAACCCTAATCGCCGCCTATGTTCTACGGTTATTACCTCCCTCGGTTTATACTTGGATCGAAAATCGCGGCAACCAGTTCAATGGTTCTACCCAACAACAGCAGATTAAAAGCGATCGCCCTCCCCAAACCTCCCCATCCACCATCGAAATCGGGGTGTCCATAAAATAGCCCTAGGCGATCGCAGGCGGATTCAGCGTTAAAATGGCAAGAAAGCCCTACCCTAGACGGGTGGCGCTTTCCGAAGCCCCCTGATAGCGCGCTATTTCAGGTTTTTACAAACCAAATTTGGCCTAAGCTCACTGAAAACCTTCTCGGATTTTGACAATGTTTGACCATTGGTTTAAAGGAAAAATGCGAACTTCTATTTTAGCCGGTACTGCGATCGCAATGGCGGTATCAGCTAGTGCGATCGCCATCGGTTCCTTCGCGCTCGA
>NZ_JAFLQW010000097.1 GCF_017313335.1 Phormidium pseudopriestleyi FRX01
CTGAGTATTGCTACCCATTTAGGTTAAACGAAACGCACGCACAGATTAATTATACCATGGATTTGGTTAACTACGTACCTACGTTCACCCACCTTATATCCCACGGCTAAAGCACATGGGTTTTACGGTGCTTTCTATAAGTCGCCTTCTCCAGAGTCTTAACAGTTAAGGCGAATCAGGGGTGCTAAAATCCCGGCAGTGGCACCGGCGGTCACTTGGAATGAGGCACCGGAAGTAATACTCGCTGAAGCCCCACCAGTCAAACTCAGCGCACCCCCTGCAGTGGCACTTAAGGCCATGCCTGCTAGGAGATCCAATTTACCCCCCGCTTGAGCCTTCACAGCGCCCCCGGCTTGCATCTCAACTTTCCCCGCCGACTGGACATTGACTGCACTTGCGCCTTGAATGGCAACTTTCATCGGGGATTTAATATCGACTCCTTTTTGTCCCAACACTTCCACTTTCAGGCCAGAAATTTTAATCCCCGAAGTGGATATTTCAATACTATTCACGCCCACTTTCAGCAGGATTTTAGTGGTGCCGGTGACTTGAATTTCCCCCCCATTGACTTTAAGGGCGCGGGTTTTTCCCGAACTTCCTGTTTTTACGTTCATGTCGCCGACGGAGGTAATATCTATTTTTTTGCTGCCATTATCATCCATTAAGACGGTATGACCACCATTGGTTTTGGTTTCTAGTTTTTTATTTTTATCATCCAACAAAAGATAATGAGAACCGCTGGTTTTCATTTCTATCTTTTTGTCTGTATCATTCAGATGCAGTTTATGTTTCTCTCCATCAACGGTCTCGATATAAATCCCTTTTTTACTGCTGCCTTTATCTTCTTCGACAAATTGCAATTTATGCCCGAGACGAGTTTTAATGGTTCGGAGGCGTACCTTTCCATTGGCGACGGATTCGGCCACTTTTTCCGGGGGTTTATCTTTGCCATTCCACACGCCACCGATGATATAAGGTCGATGAATATCTCCATGTTCAAAGGCAACTAGCACTTCATCGTTGATTTCTGGCAAGCAGTCAAATCCGCGATCGGGTCCGCCCCCGATCGCCACCACCCGCGCCCAATTACTTTCATGTTCTTCTGTCAGGGTAGGAAATTTCACCCGCACTCGTCCTAACCCATCCGGGTCGTTATTATTAGATACCACTCCCACCATCATGGTTTGACCCGGTTCCAGTCGGGTTTCTGGTGCCACGGTGGTAGAAATATCATCTGCCCGCAATCCTCGGACACTAAATTCTGTGGTATAAATTCCTTCTTGATACAGGTGGCGGGCTTCGGTAATATAGTATTTTCCGCTATATTTTCCCATGTCGGAAAATTGGACCACTTTGCCGGTGCGGATGTCAGGATTACCTTCAGCTACGGCATCGGCATGGACAAATTCGCCGCCTAATTCATTGCACAAGGACTGGGCGATCGTATCGGCTTCTTTATTACTAAAAACCGGCTTATCAACCACTATCATTGTTGCCTTTGAGGGTTGTCCACTGAAAGCCGAACTGGTTTTTTTACCTTCTTGATATTGGGTGCTTGTCAGAACAGTGGCGGCATTTGCCTTAGAAACAATCGCTTTTTTTTGTTTATAATCCCACCCGCGTACCTCCACCGCACTCACTTGTTCCGTACTGGAAACTCGCACTCTAAAACTGTGGATATCCTGCAACCATTTTAACTCTAATGTGCTGCCTGCTTTGGGCTTCCTAAAATTAAGTTTTCCATCTTGAACGAACAGTTCAAAGCCATTGCGGGTGGCTCGTTCCCGCAGAAATTCCATGTTAGTTTGGTTCTCTTGAAACACATAATCATGGGGAGAACCACTCGAATCAATTGTCCCACTGGTGATTCCCACTTCCCCGATGACTTTCTTGAGAATATCCGTATCACTCATATTTTGAAAGGAGCGATTATATCTCCCCCGATGCAGCCGATGTCCCACGTCATACCCTCGAATCAGCATCGTAGCTTCCGAGTTTTCGGTAAAGCTACATTCAATGGAGGTAATCTCTCCTTTAAACAGGCTGGCAGTGGTTTTGCCTGTGGAAAATTCCGGGGCTTCGGTGGTACTGGAACTAAACCCAATTTCGATGGCTTTACCAATAGCAAATAATTTTTCATGTCCCCAGGGGTCTCCTGTCCCGGGGAAGTAGTCATTGTTAATAATCAGGCTAAACATTCCCGGCTGATGAATGCTTTCTTCTACGGAAATTTCTATAATATCTGCCTTTAATTGTTCAGAGGCATCAGTTCCATCTATTTTTAAGCTGGGTTGAGCTAAGTAAGAGATTGCTGTCATGGTTCTTAATGTAGTTTTGCTATAAATTTCGATGATAATTAATCAATGAAAAGCGCCCCATCAGTTCTAATAGACCCAGATTAAATCCCCCAATGACCAATGACCAATCTTGCCCTGAGCCTGTCGAAGGGGACCAATGACCAATCAACCAATGACCAAGGACCAAGGACCAATGACCAATCAACCAATGACCAAGGACCAAGGACCAATGACCAATCAACCAATGACCAATGACCAATGACCAATGACCAATGACCAATGACCAATGACCAATCCCTCTTATTTCCCAGTCGCCTTATCCACTTCAGTTAGGGTCAAATCCACTCGCGCTTGCACGGGGGTTCCATCGGCTAAAAAGCGGGTTAATCTATAGCTGA
>NZ_JAFLQW010000306.1 GCF_017313335.1 Phormidium pseudopriestleyi FRX01
CAGCAAATATCTTAAGAAAGGTAGCGGCGACACTGGGATTTAATCTTAGTGGAGTCAGTAGGGGTGCTTTGACTACGCCCTTAAGGTTCAGATTCTGGACTCTTAAAGAATCCCACGCTCTTTAGAGCGTGGGAGTGTCAATTAACAACAGGAGTAGAGATGGTGAAGAATTCTAGGTGTAGTCTTCTTGAGAAAGAGTCCCGGGAGTACACCATAGATTAGAAACCGGGTTTCTTGCGGATAATTTTGCCATGAGCAACTCATTTAGGTCAAAAACCCGGTTTCTGGTCCTTAACCGGGCATTGTGAGACGATCCGGGTGGGTTATCAACCTTCTGGGGAAGGAAACAGATGATTGTTGCTACTTATCCACTGGGGTCAAAAATAACTTACAACTTCTTTCCGTGGGTTTGTTTACTTCACTCAACCGAGAGGTGACAAAGCGATCGACCCAACTTTCGAGATAGGCTCGGTTTGCTTGCTGTTGTTCCGGTTCCTTCGTGTCTAAGGGATGAGGTGCCAGACCCTGAATCGTTGCAGTGGTGACGCAAAACATAGATTTCTGAAAACTTTGGCAAATTTGCACCCGCAAATCATCTTCTCCCCGGCAACTATTGCGATACACTTCATGCAAATAGTCCGGTAGATAGTGCCTCATATCTTGCATCAACAAGGTGGGAGGAATTCCGGCTGCACCTGTGGGTAAGGGGTCTGCATAAAGCGCCCCATAACTAAATTGCTGTTGAAATTCGGGAATTTGATGCGCTTGAGCATTGTAAGAAATAGTACCTGGAAAGGGAGTGCCTCGGAAAAATACCGCCTCGACATAAGGCACTGCTGTATCCGCCAGAAAGGTGAGTCCCGCTTTTTTGGGCAGAATATCGTAAACTTTATCTCCTATTTTTACTGAATAAGTAATGGGGGTACTTGCATCGGCGACTAAGCCATTCAGGACATGATTTACCACTTGAGAAATGGAAGTGATTTCTCCAGCATCATAGCGATCGCTCAGAGAGATAAACATATCGCTCATCACCCGCCAAAATTGGCCCAAGGCACTGTAATAAGCGAGCTGCCGCACTTGTTCGAGCAAAAAATCTGGAAAGAGCTTGTTTAAGCCCAAAATAACCGGATTGAATTTTAATTGACGCTGAATTGCGGCTTCAGCGAGTTCCTTAAATTCCGGACTATCTACATACTCATCTAAGCCGCCGCCTCCATGCCAAAACATGGCTTTCATGCAATATTCGGCATACTCAAAATTAAGGCGATCGTGGAACAAATGTCGCAATAATTTAGGGAAAGAAAATTCTCCATTAAAGTATTTAAAGAATGGAAATATCACTAAAAACTGATGTTCGGCAATATAAATTAAGTTACGACAATAGGCATCTAAAACAACGCCGTAACTTTTGAGGATTCCCACCACTTCTATCAAATTTTCGGGGGAATCCGGGAGCAAATCGCCCCCGGCTTCTAGGCGTTCGATATATTCAATTAAAGGATGGTTAGAATCTTTTAATTTTGATAGTGGCATTTTTTTGAATCTCCTGAATCAATCGCCAAGGGAAATTATTTAATAGGGCAAAATTTTAATTGTGCTTTCCTCTATCATGACACGCAAACTGAGGGTAAACCCCAGAGTGGGTGAATTTAAAACCGACGGCAGGGGTTTTAACCTCCATTCGTCGGTTTAGATTTCAGGGATTGATGGAGAAGAGGATGGGGACATTGGATGCATTGGAAACTGCGATCGCCTCCGTAGGCGCTGCTGCACTCAGGGCAGGCCGGCCCAGACTCAAGGCTGTGGCTGCGGTTTCAGTATAAGCAACCAAGCCACTGGGAAGCAAGCCTAAAATCACGATAATCACCGCTAAAACGATCGCCGGAATGCGATCGGACCACTGTACCGGAGGCAAATTCACCACCTGCTCAGACAAGCGACCAAAAAAGGCCCGGTTAATCAGCAACAAGAAATAAACCGCCGTTAAACCCGTCCCAATCATACTCAAAAGAGTTTGCACCGGAAACACGGGTAAACTGCCGCGAAAGATAATAAACTCTGCAATAAATCCCGCCATGCCGGGTATCCCCGCACTCGCCATCACCGCTAGAACCATCAAGGACCCAATCATCGGTAACCCGCGTTCTGGATTCAACAATCCATGCAACACTCGCAAGTCCCGAGTCCCGGCTTTCTTATAAACCACCCCAACCAACAAAAACAGTAACGCCGAAATCAATCCGTGACTGACCATCTGGAACACCGCACCCACGATGCTCACCGGAGTATTGGCAGCACAAGCCAGGAGAATATATCCCATGTGGGCGATCGAACTAAAGGCCACCATTTTTTTCATGTCAGTTTGGGAAATGGCGCTAAACGCTCCATACAGAACGCTCACCACCGCAACCGTAGCTAACCCAGGGGACCAATAAGCCCAAGCATCGGGAAATAAACCCACTCCAAAGCGCAATAACCCGTAGGTTCCTAACTTCAACAACACCCCGGCTAACATCACCGAAATCGGCGTCGAAGCTTCAACGTGAGCATCGGGTAACCAGGTGTGGAAGGGGACAATCGGGGTTTTGATGGCAAATCCGATTAATAAAGGCGCTAACAGCAGCATTTGCGATTTTAATGGCAGTGATGCACCGGCAAAGGCTTGATAAGCAAAGCTATCAGCATGGGTGAGCCAAACTAAGCCTAAAAATGAGGCGAGAATTAAGATACCAGAAATGGCGGTATAGAGTAAAAACTTGGTGGCTGCATAACCCCGCCTTGCTCCCCCCCAAATCGCAATTAATAGATAGAGGGGGATGAGTTCGATTTCATAGAAGAGGAAAAACAGCAGTAAGTCTTGGGCGAGGAATGCACCGGCAACCCCGGCATTCAGTAGCAAGATTAAAGCGTAGTAAAATCGCGGACGGGTAATCGCCTCATTGGTACTGTAGAGGGCGATTGTGGTGAGCAATCCATTTAAGAGGATTAAGGGTAAAGATAACCCATCTAATCCGAGGCGGTAGCTTAACCCGAGATATTCCAGCCAAGGAAGGTTTTCCTCGAACTGTAACCCGACTCCAGACGGGTCAAATTGACTAACGAGAATTACAGACCAGATGAATGCGGCAACGGTGATCGCCAAGGCAATCTGACGCGATCGCTTTGGGTTCATCTGGTTGGGGAAAAATCCAATGAGAGCGGCACCAATCGTCGGCACCCAGATTAAAGCACTCAGCATCGCTAACTTCTATTGGTCTTTTGAACTGGAATCAAGTATGGGAGGGAGGGGTCACAGAGTTTGAAAGCTATGGATGAGTTAATACTCTCTGATTTCCTTGCTCCTTCCAACTGGGTTTACATCGCAGGACTGAGCCATGACTGGGTAAGGGCAATTCCTGTACTCCCTAGCTTCCCGATCGCGCGGGTTTCATCCCCAAAATTGGGTCAGTCCTGCACCGTAAACCCCAAGGTTTATAACAACGAACTCATCAACAGACCCAAAAGTGTAACGCCAATGAGAATGGTCAAAACATAGAGTTGAGACCCCCCAGGAACGGTATATTTTAAGCCTTGACCACTGAAGACGGTGGCTAAACCGACAAAATTGACCAGTCCATCGACAAAGTAGCGGTCTATCCAAGCGGTGAATCGGGAAAACTGTTGTACAGCTAACACCACGGTGACTCGGTACAGCTTATCGATGTAAAAGTCATAGGCAAACAGGTCTTGCAAGGGTTTCCAGGGCAGTTCTACGGGTTCGGTGCGGTTGGGGTTGAGATAAATCACTCCCCCTACAATACAGCCGACAATACCCGAGAGGACGACCAAGGGCAAGCCAAATACTGCCGGATCCGGTCCGTTTCTGGCCCAAGGTCCTGCCCAACTGAGCAAGAGTTGCCAATTTTGGAGCATCAGGGGCATGAGCAGGGTGACGATGCTTAAGCTGACCATCGGGACGGCCATCGGCCAAGGGACTTCCGGTGCACGACGGGTTTTGGGTTGGGTTTGACCGAGGAAGACGAGGCAGAAGACGCGGGTTAAGTTGAGGGCGGTTAAGCCGTTAAAGACGATCAGGAGGAGCAACAGCCACCAGGGAACGCTCCAAAATCCATTGACCCAGCGTTCCATTGCCCAAAAGTTCCCGAGAGGGATGAGGGCGATCGTCCCGGCGCTACCGATGACAAAGGCGAGGGTGGTGGCGGGCATTTTGGACCACAATCCACCCATTTCGGTGATGTTTTGGTTGCTGGTGGTGAGGATGATGGAACCAATGCTGGTAAAGAGGAGGGCTTTGGCGATCGCATGGGTGAGGAGCAATAAGAGGGCCACATCTACGTGCTGCATCCCTACGGCGATAAAGACTAATCCCAGGACGGCGCTGGTGGAGTGGGAGAGGGTGCGTTTAATATCGATTTGGGCGATCGCCACTAAAGAGGCTCCGATCGCCGTCATCGTCCCCACCACGATTAAGGTGGTTTCCGCAAACGGGGAGAGGGACACAACTGGGGAAAGTTTAATCAGCACATAAGCGCCGCAACTCACCACTAAGGAATTTCGGAGTAAGGAGGCCGGATTTGGCCCTTCCATCGCCTCATCCAACCACAGGTGCAAGGGAAATTGAGCACATTTGCCAATGGGACCGGCGATTAAGGTTAATCCTAGGAAGTTTGCCACCATTGGGGAAAGTTCGGCAGTTTCGGCCCAAACTTCGATATCGGCAAAGTTGAAGCTACCGGCTAGGGTACCGACACTTACCACCCCCATTAGTAATAAAATATCTCCCACCCGTTTGGTTAAAAAGGCATCTCGCGCAGCGGTGACAACTAAGGGTTGGGCATACCAGAATCCGACAATCAAGTAGGTGGAAAGGGTCAGCATTTCCAGTAAGGCGTAACTCAAAAATAAGGAGTTACTAATGGCTAGACCACTCATGGCCGCTTCAAAAAATCCCATCAGGCCAAAAAACCGGGCTAAAGACCAGTCTTTTTCCATGTAGCCTAGGGCATAGACTTGGGCAACCAGACTCAATCCGGTGATTAGTTCCATTGCCCCGGTACTCATTTGGGAGATTTCTAGGACGAAGGAAAGATCTAAATCTCCGGTACTGAGCCAATTGATTACGATGAATTCCGGGCCGTTACCCCAGGTGGTTCTAAATAAGAATCCCCCATGAATAAATGCCACGATGGTTGCGAGTAGGTTGATGTAAGCACCGGGTCTCGGTCCCGTGCGTCGGACGATCGCCGACGACCAGGGTAGGGTTATAATTGCGCCGAGTAAGCTATATAAAGGAACCCACCAACTCGTTTGGACGAGCAACTGATTCATCACAATATTCCTTGATGTCCAATGATTAAATTAACGGGCAACTGTCTTTTTCTTGTCAGTCTTATTTATCAGAAAAAGGGGTTGTTTAAGGCAGATCTATAAGGGGTTGATCTGTGAGTTTTTTGAGGTAGGTTGACCCGCTCAATGTCGGCCTAAAAGGGCAGACGAGAGTGAAGGATTCGGCTGTTTACAATCGTAAATTTTACGGACTGCTCGCCGATTAAGGGGGTTCAATGGGCGATCGCACAGTCCGATGGCAATGGTTCCCACCTTAAATGCGGCAAGGGGGCGGACGCTGTACCTGAAAGGTCAGCGTCTGGGGAATTGCCGCCAGCAAATAAACTGAGCGACAGCGAATCATTATTTGAATTGATACTCATAGCCGTCAGCCTTGTTAATGGTTTTCAAATATTTCGGATGTACATCAAAACTTTTACTACACGCAGTTAAC
>NZ_JAFLQW010000622.1 GCF_017313335.1 Phormidium pseudopriestleyi FRX01
AGCAAATATCTTAAGAAAGGTAGCGGCGACACTGGGATTTAATCTTAGTGGAGTCAGTAGGGGTGCTTTGACTACGCCCTTAAGGTTCAGATTCTGGACTCTTAAAGAATCCCACGCTCTAAAGAGCGTGGGAGTGTCAAGTATGGGGTTCATTTTGGGAGTGCGAGCATCTTGCTCGCTATCGTTAAGTGCGAGCAAGATGCTCGCACTCCTAATAACCTCTGTACCCAATGATTCCGGAAACTACTATGGACTAAACTGCTGAAGCTTGACTCATGCCGGGACAAGCGACATTAGTTCCGCCTAAACCACAATAGCCATTGGGATTTTTTGCCAGGTATTGCTGATGATATCCTTCGGCATAGTAGAACTCGGGGGCGTCCAGAATTTCGGTGGTAATGTCGCCATATCCTGCGGCAGAGAGTGCTTTTTGATAGGCTTTTTTGGAAGCCAAGGCTAACTCTTTTTGCTCGGGAGAATACAGATAAATTCCGGAACGGTATTGAGTGCCAGCATCATTGCCTTGACGCATTCCTTGGGTGGGATTGTGGCTTTCCCAGAATACTTTTAAGAGGGTTTCCAAACTGATGACTTTGGGGTCGTACACGACTAACACCACCTCATTATGCCCCGTCATACCGCTACAAACTTCTTGGTAGGTGGGGTTGGGGGTGATTCCGGCAGCGTACCCTACGACAGTGACGAAGACGCCTTCTTGTTGCCAAAATTTACGTTCGGCACCCCAAAAGCAGCCCATACCGATGATGACTTGTTCCATGCCATCGGGAAAGGGGGGTTTGAGGGGATTACCGTTGACGAAGTGATTCGCGGGGACCGGAATCGGTTCCTGGCGTCCCGGTAAGGCTTTGTCTGGGGTGGGTAGGGTGAGTTTTTTGCCTAATCCAAATAGTCCCATGATGTTCTGACTCCGAATGATGAGTGATCTGTTTACTTTTCTTAATAATAGCTAGAATTTGCGGGAGCGCGATCGCCTTTGGGGGGTGGGCGACCCTTGGGCCCCAAAGAAAGAGCGCCACGAAGGGGTTGAATCCCATCCCTGCCGCTAGTCTTAGTCATGCCTGGATTAGAGACAGCACAGAGCGCACTATAGCTTGGACTATAGCAGATCCTTTATCAGTTGTGGAATGCCCTCACCCCCAACCCCTCTCCCAAAGCGGGAGAGGGGAGCCGATCCAGTTGTCAAACTGATTTAGACTGACTATATATCCCCCGGAATATAGGCTAAATTTTTTATAGAAATAACGGCTAAAATCGATTGGCTTACCGGGCAAATTTCAGGAGTATTTTCCTTGATTTTATCAAAACTTTTTAGGGTGATATTATCAAACTCTGGCTTAAATGCCAGCTTGATATCCGCAGTCCCCCCAGAAAAATCTATTGAGTATTTTTGCTTAAGCTGAGAAATTTAAAGCCTTGACAAGGTATCTTGAAAAGATTATGATAGTTAGTTGAAATTTTTAAATGAAAGATAATGCCCAAAATACCAATAAATTTAAGATTTAAACATTCAAGATTTATTGAGCTTAATGGGTTTGGAAACTTATCTTGATTTAATGCTTATTCTGGGGTCAATGCCTGACAGTTGTAGAAATGAATGATGTAATTAATCCCTACGAAACATTACGAGTTAGTCCCCAAGCGACGCAATCGGAAATTAAGCAAGCGTATCGACGGTTAGTCAAACTGGTGCATCCGGATAAAAATTTAGAATCATCGGACTCGGAACGGATGATTCAGATTAATGGTGCGTATGAAATACTCGGGGATCCGCAACGCCGTCAGTCTTACGATCGCCGTCAAACATCGGGTAGAGCCCCCTCTCAATCTCGCGATCGCCAGACGCGAACTGCCCGTGCACAACAGAACTATCGTCACGCTCGCCAAAACAGTCCAGATCCGGACGATCACCTCGAAAAATGGCTTAAACAGGTGTATCAACCCATCAACCGAATGCTGTATGAAATTTTGCATACCTTAGAGGATGAAATCGATTGTCTTGCAGCGGACCCATTTGATGATGAATTGATGGCAGATTTTCAGGCTTATTTACAAAAATGCCGGGATTTCCTCAACCAAGCGCAAATCTATTTCCAATCCATGCAAAATCCCGCCACGGTTGCCAGTGTTGCTGCGAATCTTTACTACTGTCTCGATCGCATAGGCGATGGCATTGATGAGTTAGAATTCTTTACCCTCAACTATGACGAGCACTATCTCCATACCGGGCAAGAATTGTTTAGAATTGCTAATTCTTTACGCAAAGAAGCCCATTCTACGATTAAAAATATCTTCCGATAAAGGTTCGGATAGGAATCAAACTAGAGCATCGGTTGAGGATGAGCAAAAGGGGAGAAGAAACCGGGTTTCTAGCCTAAATTTGCGGTTAATTGCTATCTTCTTAGTGAAGAAACCCGGTTTCTCATTTTAGTACCGACGCCCTAAAGGTGAATTTCCATCTCTTAACTGGAGGTTTTAACTTGAGCGACGATAGTCCGATGTCGAGGAGTGTTGCGGGTAATGGTGGGTTTCTCGAAACCGGCTTCTACAAATGCTTGCTCGATATCCAGGGAAAAATACTGATCTAAATAGGGTTCCGTACTCTTGAGCAAGGTTAGGATATAGGGTGGCATTTTTGCATAAATCTCAGACTGAGGATTCATGTCCATAATTGCCAGATGTCCACCGGGACGAAGTAAGCGTCGAGCTTCTTGGATAATGTGGCCAGATGCATCTGCCGGGAGTTCATGAAAGATGAGACAAGCTGAGACTAAATCAAAGGAAGTATCCGGTAAACCTGTGGATTCAGCAGCAGCATGAACCCAGGTGATATCCTGATATTGCTGCTCAGATTTGTACTGAGCAACGGAGAGAAAATAAGGGGATAAATCTAGCCCGGTTAAGGTCGATTGGGGATAGAGTTCTTGTAAGGCAACGGTACTCATGCCTACGCTACAACCTATATCGAGAATTGCCTTGGGAGAGTCTCCAATTTGAGCCGCGAGCACTTCATGGTAACTGTTGCGAAGGCGAGAGTCTCCTTCGACTCCGGCACCGGGCCAAATATGAGCGTGTACGGCTTTAGCGGCGACTTCGACCTCGCTGGCAGCTTCCCAACTTAAATTTCCCTGGTCGTAAGCATGGAACGATCGCAGGTAATAATCTGGATAAACCAAGGTAGGATTCTGTACCTGTTGGAATTCGCGGTCCCAATTGCGGTTTTGCAGCGATCGCGCCTCTATCGTCCAGGGAACGCCCATATTTTCAGCCCGGTCAATCATCATTTTTCGGGCTTTAGATTTGGCGAAACTTGCGAGGGGTTTAATGGCTAATAATCCATTAATTAAACGAGATAAGAATCCGGGGCCAGTTGATACAGAAGCAGTCATGAGGGTGATGATTGGGTGAGAGGTTGACGCTTTCCTCCATCGCTTTAGGGAATTAGCAAAAGACAGATGAGAAACCGGGTTTCTTGACAACATCTCTGCAAAGAAAGCCAAAAATTAGATCCAAAAACCCGGTTTCTTGTCCTCTTGTTCTAAATCCCTACCCGGAAGTGCTCTGTCGAGTTTGCGGTCAAAGCGACTCGGGCGGAGGACAGAAATAGCCATCCTATTGACGGGAGGAAAATTATTGCTTATTGTACCAAAGCGATCGCCCCAAAGAGCCAGATTTGGATTACTGAGTTGCTATTTCCTTAGTTTTTCTGAGGGTAAATAACATCTCGCTTTCAAATTGCGTCGGGTTGGTCCAAGTTCCGGTTCCGCCAATGCCGCGAACCGAATTTAACAGGTCTAGAGCCTCTGGAGAGATTTGAGCACCCATCATAAAGGGAAGGGTATTGATCACCGAGGTGATTTTCTCCATATCCAGGTACAAATAGCCGTGATTGGGGTTCGGCAAGGAACCGATAAGTTCTTGGAATGTGGGACTGTCCTGTAAAGAAGTCGCGGGAGTGGCGATCGCATCGACGATGGGACCCCCAAAGGCGATAAACAAAGAATTGTCATCCAACCAACCGTGACCCAATAGCGCACCTTGGAGGGGGATTTTCCATTCCCGGACATTAATTCCAGAGACATTGCGTTGGGCGATCGCCAAGGGAAAGGGGACGACATTGCGACCGATCACATCTAATTTTTGCAGCATTGCTTCTGCGGCAGGGCGATCGCTCGTTTCAAACACCACCGCCCCTCCGAATCCCAATTGTCCCAACAGACCCTGATTTGAAGAAATCAGTCCAAAACCAAACTCACCATCCATCCAACCGAACACCTCGCGGTCCACATCCATGTTCACCCCGGCGAACATTTGGCGAATAGCGATTAGAATTCCTTGTAACTCTGGTTGGGCTTGACTTTGAGCCACTAGAGTTGACCAAGACTGACCGATGCCGTGACCATTAACCAGGGCGATCGTTTCTGCCGGAAAGCGATTTAAGAGTTGATTAGAGACGGCGGGATATTGGGGGATAGATTGGGGGTCAACTTCTGTTAGGAACCGCACCCGCATTCCTTGTTGATCCAGACCCGCACTCAGCAATACCGACTTAACCCCATCCACCTGGGGTAAACTGGGGCGATCGCTCACCCTGTTGCCCATCAGTGCCACAGTCTGGCTATAATCCGGTAAGTAAAAGTGGACGAGAGCATTATCGAGTTTTGTACTCTGACGAACCAGTTCCTTAGCCCCTGATTTCATCAAAAAAGAGGATTCTGAGGTCGTTGTGTCGATCGCTTTTTCCACTGCACTGCGTTGCTGGGAAATCAGCAGTTTGTTATTCACCGTTGCCTGATAGGTGGGAATTCCTTGGGGTGGAACGATTTGAGAGACCGTAACACCTTTATAGTTAAATTCATTCAGGGTAAGCTCGCGTTGAGACCTCAAATTGCGAGCAAACCACCAGGCACGGAAGGGATTTTTAATGCCTACAATCAATAACAGGTCAGAGTTTAAGTTGGTGGTTGCCACCTCTGTCGCTGAGGAAGGGACGATCGCCAGAGTGACATTGCCGATCCAAGGTTGCAGGTCTTTTTTGTAATCGAGATTGGTTTGGGCGAGGAAATCGGCTTCTAGATTTGCCAGAGTGCGGGCGATCGCCGCCTGTGCGCCTGGGGTCCCAAATTCCTCCAATTTCGACCATTGACGCTCATCCGTGACCACATAAGCCGCCATTAGCGCATCTTGTGGAACCACTTTCGTACTTTCCAGAGGATTCGAGCTTCCGACCCAGGTACTGCGCCAGTATAAATATCCACCGGCCATACCTACAGCAGCCACGACTGCGATCGCCCACCGATTTACATTAGGTTTCGCTGACATTTTAATTTGGCTTGTGATTCTCTCTTTTAGGATAACGATATTTGTGGCAGTGCTCCTCGATTGTTGCGATTAATCACCAATTCTGGGGATTGAGGCTGATCGAGGGTCAGGGGATGTCCTCGGGGTCAGTTGTCTTCTTTCATAGTCTTTATCCTTGCCAAAACTTCATAAATCAATCCTGATTTCAGATTTTTCTCTACTTTGGCTTTATTTTATTTGAGGATAAACCCCTTATAATAGATTGAAATATCTCAACCTACATTGAATAATAAAAATTTTCTGAAAAAGACCGTAAAAAATATTAGGGGGACGGAATGAGCCTGAAAATCGTAGAGTTGGAGTGTGATGCAGGAGAGGAAATCTCGAACTTTCCCTTTTTCGATTTATCCGACGATCTGCTCTGTGTGATCAATAGCAATGGAGATTTTCAGCAGATTAATGGTTCGGGAGAAAAAATCCTAGGATTTCGCCCCAGTGAACTGGATCAGAAATCCTTTCTTGATGGAGTGCATCCTGATGACCGATTTTCCACCCGGGAACAGCTTGGCCAACTCAGTGGCGATCGCCGGGAGATTGCCTTTGAGAACCGCTATCAATGTAAAAATGGTGACTATAAGCAGTTATCCTGGAAAGCCATAAGGCGCGGGAGTGAACCGCTCATCTGGGCGATCGCCCAGGAACTCTCGCCGATTCCAGAACGGAGTCGGGAATTATTGCCTCCGACAGAGGATTATCATGCTTTTTTTGACCTCTCCCTGGACTTATTTTGTACCCTCAATTTTGATGGGTATTTCCGCAGTTTAAATCCAGCTTGGGAAAAAACCCTAGGTTTTACCCCGGAGGAACTGCGTTCTCAATCCTTTATTGAATTTGTCCATCCGCAAGATCATGAAAGTACCTTGATGGAATTCGTTAAACTCCTCCAAGGATGTAATACTTACTCCTTTGAGAACCGTTATCGGTGTAAAAATGGGGAATATCGATGGTTATTGTGGAGTGCTTGTCTGGGACAGGAACACCAATGTATTTATGCGATCGGCCATGATATTACCGAGCGCAAATATGCTGAAATCGAAGGCGATCGGGCTTATGAAGAAACCCGCACCTTCCTCAATCAACTCCAAGTCAAACTGCAAAGTCGCAGTCTAGCGTTTAACAGTGCCATCTACAAACTGCAAAACGAAATCGCCGAACGCCGGGAAACCGAAAAATCCCTAGAAAAAGAGCGGGAATTTTTAAAAGCCTTACTGAATACCGTTGATGCCGGAATTATCGCCGGGGATGCCACAGGAAACCTCATCCTATTCAACCGTTCAATTCGCGACTTATATGGCTTACCCGATGACTCCATACCGCCCGAAGACTGGTTAAATTACTATGATTTATATCAAGGAGATGGCATAACTCCAATCTCCCCAGAGCAAATTCCCTTAAAGCGTGCACTGAACGGGGAACGGGTTAACAAAGAGGAAATTGTCATTGCACCCAAGGTGGGGGAACCCCGAATTGCCGTTGCTAGTGGGGAGCCAATTTTTGATGAAAAGGGCAATCAAATTGGGGCTGTGATTGTCTTCCATGATATTACCGAAAGCAAACAAAAAGCCCAAGCGCTTCAGGAATCCGCTCACGAAAAAACCGAATTGATTCAATCGTTGCGAACCCAAGCCCAACAGCTTCAAAATACCTTACAAGAACTGCAACGGACTCAAACCCAGCTCATTCAAAGCGAAAAAATGTCCAGTTTGGGACAATTAGTCGCTGGAGTGGCCCATGAAATTAACAATCCCGTTAATTTTATTTATGGAAACCTCGCTCATGTTAACGACTATCTCGCGGATTTACTCAAACTTCTGAATCTTTACCAAACCCACTATCCCAAACCCGTTCAGGACATCCATGAATTTCAGGAGGATATCGACCTCGACTTTTTGCAAAGCGACCTGCCAAAATTGCTGAATTCCATGAAAGTTGGAGCAGAACGCATCCGTCAAATTGTGCTGTCTCTGCGGAATTTTTCGCGACTGAATGAAGCCGAATGCAAGCCGGTGGATATTCATGAAGGAATTGATAATACCCTGCTTATTCTCCATAATCGGTTGAGAGAAAAAAGCGGAAATTCTGGGATTTCAGTGATTAAAGAGTATGGTCAACTGCCCCGAATAGAATGCTATCCGGCGCAACTCAATCAAGCCATTATTAATATTATGACTAATGCGATCGACGCCTTGGAAAGCTTGAAAGGGCAAGAGTGCTTCAGCGAAAAAACTCCCACCCTTCGCATCCGCACAGAATGCTTAGATAACCAGTGGGTAGCTATTCACATTCAGGACAACGGTCCCGGAATGACCCCCCGGGTCAAAGAGCAAATCTTTAATCCATTTTTTACCACCAAACCCGTTGGGAAAGGAACCGGACTGGGGTTATCAATTGCCTATCAAATTATTACCCACAAGCATAGCGGCGAGTTAATTTGTCACTCGGAACCGGGACAAGGCACAGAATTTGTCATTCAGATTCCCCTGAAGCAATCCTAGCACTCAGTCAAGACAGAATCAGGAACCCTTGCCTGATGCTCCTACCACGGACTGCCGACTAGGGTAAATGCGGCCCAGAAATAAGGATGAGCAAACGTGCGATCGCCCATTTGCTCGGCTATCTCTGGCGGTAAATCGATCGCCCCTCGGGAGGTCACTAATTG
>NZ_JAFLQW010000055.1 GCF_017313335.1 Phormidium pseudopriestleyi FRX01
AATCCCGATACCGATACTGGAACCGATGGGGGAAGTAATCCAGGGACAGACGGGAGTAATGGTAACGGTCCTTTAACCCCTGATTTTCCTGTCAATGCCGATCGCCCAAGTTCTGAGAATCCCACCACAAATACCCCCGATGGAGTACCGCATACAAACAGTACAAACACTTGTAACCCCGTCCCTAGCAACCCCACGCAAAACAGTGAGTGTAAATGTCCCATTCCACCCCTGGCAGAAATTATCTTTTATGGACCCCAAGACAGACCCCCGGTGGAAATCTTCCTGGTTGGAACCGAGGAAAATGATGTAATTTGGGGGGACGATCGCCATGAAGGGATCTTAGGATTTGCTGGACATGATTTTCTCTGGGGGAAAGGCGGTACCGATGTGCTGTATGGCGATACCGGCGATGATTATATGCTTGGAGGGGTAGGCAGTGAATTCCCGGTAGGTCCTGGCATCCAGCGCGATCGCATCGAAGGCGGCAAAGGCAATGACTTCATTAATGGCAACGAAGGCAACGATACCCTCTATGGTGGCAAGGGAAATGATATCATTCACGGCGGCAAAGACGATGACCTGATCTTTGGCAACCTGGATAACGATATCTTGTATGGTGACCTCGGTAATGACACTATTCTGGGAGGAAATGGCAGCGAAACTCCCATCGGCAGAGAGGGCGATCGCGATTTAGTCTTCGGCAACCGAGGCAATGATCTGATCAATGGCAACGAAGGCGAGGATACTATCTATAGTGGCAAAGATGACGATATCGCTTATGGTGGCAAAGATAACGACCTGATTTATGGGGACTTAGGGAACGATATCCTCATGGGAGATCAGGGAGATGATAGTTTATTCGGCGGCACCAGCGATCCCAATGTCCCCGATATTGGAGGACGAGACTTGATTTATGGCGGGGATGGCAATGATTTCATCAACGGCAATCAAGGGGATGATACCCTGCATGGTGGAAATGGTAACGATACCATTCATGGCGGTAAAGATAATGACATTGTGTGCGGGTCCGCTGGAGATGACCTCTTATTTGGAGACTTAGGAGATGACACTCTCTATGGCGAGGATGGCAACGATACCATCCGAGGCGGTATCGGCAGTGATGTACCCATTGGTGCCGTAGGCGATCGCGACTTTCTCTGTAGCGGTGACGGCGACGATTGGTTAGAAGGCAATGCTGGTAACGATACCCTGATTGGCGGCAGTGGCAATGACATCCTCTATGGCGGCAAAGATGATGACATCCTCTATTGCGGTGTTGGGGATGATTTCCTCAGTGGCGATTTTGGAAATGATACCATAACGGGCGGTGCCGGACGCGATCGCTTTGTCGTGCAGTCGGGTTCTGGCACCGATACAATTACCGATTTTACTCCGGGAGAAGACTCGTTTGTGTTAGGCGAGGGATTAACCTTTGATGTGCTTAATTTCTTAGCTTATAATTGTGGGACTGCGATCGCCTTGGGAGATGAAATCCTGGCGATCGTCAAAGGAATAGAACCGGAGACAATGGTTGCGGAGTCTTTTAGTCTTCTCACTTAACTTTCGAGATTAGAAGCGGCGATCGCCTTGATGGAGGTCAGTCTTTCCTCCAATTCAGGCGATCGCCGAGTGCCGTCCAACGAGTATAACCCTGATGATTTTTAACCCTTCAAAATATCCATACCCTTAACCCAACACCCCCCTCAAGGCGATCGCCAGTCCGACTGCGGCGATCGCCCCAATCGTAGTATTAATAATATTCACCACCTCATTCGTCATCCAACTCACTTGTTCCTGAATCGTCGCCCCAATCACACTCTCTAAATTCGTCGCAATAAACGCCGCTATCACACATAACCCCACCCCCGTCAAATCAATCAACCCCACCACATACCCCACCAAAGCAACGGCGATCGATGCCACCACCCCAGCGATCGTCCCCTCCAAGGAAACCGCCCCCTCGGTCCCCTTCGGCACAGGTTGCAAAGTCGTAATCAAAAATGTCCGCTTGCCATAAACCTTCCCCACCTCACTCGCCGTTGTATCGGACAACTTCGTACTAAAACTCGCCACATATCCCAACAACAGCAACGGCACGATTCCAGCCAAATCCAACCCTTGCACCCCCAACACCCCCAAAGCACAAACCGCTGCTGTTAATGCTGAACCCCAAACATTTTCCGGTCCCCTTGCACCCGATCGCTTCTCAGCAATTCCCTCCGCCTCCTTCTGCGCCATCCCAATCCGCGTCACTGCCGAACCGACAATAAAATAAAACCCCACCACCAAATATCCGGGCAACCCCAAGGCCCCCCAAATCAGCACCCCCAAAATCCAAGCATGGATAATTCCTGCCGGAGTGAGCAACTTTTTGGGTAAAAAATAAACAAACGTTAACAAAACCGTATTTAATCCCACCGCCACCAGCCAAGGATTCAATAACGCGCCATAATTAAAAACAAATTCTTCTGTTGGCATCTTAAATAATCCCTCATGAACAGTGTCTTTTTTCATCTCGCCTTTCCCGTCACCGACATACCCAAGACCAAAGAATTTTATGCTCAAGGTCTCGGTTGCCAAGTCGGGCGCGAATCCCATACTGCTGTTATTTTAAACCTCTATGGCAATCAACTCGTTGCCCATGTCACCAAAGACCCCATCACCCCCCAAAAAAGCATTTATCCTCGTCATTTCGGCTTAGTGTTTCAAAATGAAGCTGATTGGGAAACCCTATTAGAACGAGCACAACAACATCAACTCCTGTTTCGTGAAGAACCAAAACAGCGGTTTCCCGGTTCTCCCTTAGAACATCGCACGTTCTTTTTAGAGGACCCGTTTTATAATTTACTGGAGTTTAAATATTACGCCCATCCCGAGTCCATTTTTGGCAGTGCAGAATTTGCCGAAATTGGCGATCGCCCTTAACCCTTCTCCCCCCTGCCCCCCGGACCTACCCCTCCCCAACCCTCCCCTAAGAAAAGAGGGAGGTAAGCGGAATAAATATCGTTGCAAGGTACGGGGGGAATTGACGTCTTTCTCCCCCTTCCCTTGAAGGGAAGGGGGTTGGGGGGTTAGGTCTCTTTTCAGAATTGAGATGCTCCATTTCGCCCCTACAATCTCTATCCGCTTACCAGGTACTCATCCCCCGTAAGCGCGAATTATGGATATACCCAACAGTCCCATCGGAGGTGATCACTTGTGCCCAATCTCCTCCTCCGCCAATTCTCAAAACTCGCCCTCCACTGCGAACCCGGCCAATCACATCTCCCCCAGGAGATCCCCGAAGATTTGACCACCCATCGTCGTCTTGCACAGTCCAGAACACGTTACAGGAACGACTGGGTACAGTTTCCAATCGACTCTGGTGAACGCCCCTGTTAAGAGCAGAAACTAAAATTGCATACCCATCGGAAGTCACCGATCTATAGGCTAAATAAGTATTGTTATTCAATCGTCCGACAACTTGTCCACTGGACAAATCTCGCATATTTACCCAGCCATCCGGGTCCCGTACACGCGCACAGGTTACAGATTGAGCCAGAGTTGTTGTTGCTGAAAAGCCTAGGGTCAGCAACGTTGCTAAAACTATGGTTTTCCTGATCATAGCGCCGCCTCAAATGATTATTCTTTTTTCAAAAATCGGGATATTTCTAGTGTGATGAGAGGGTCCCGCGTCAGTTAAATCCCGGGAAAACAACCGGATTTATTCACACAATATCAAGCTGCTTATTCCCCAAAAACAAAAGTATATTCCCGTTAACAGGCCGATTGATTTCATCCGGTCTTTATCTCCTAAAAAACCACGTTCAGGAGCGGGAAGAAAAACCGGGTTTTTTAATAAAAATTTAGCTAATTCTCAAAAATTGAGCGACAAAAACCCAGTTTTTTGTCCTGTCGGTTGACGCCTATACGAATGCTCTAAACTCATCATAACTAAGTTTAGGCAAACTCACCCCAATTCGTCATAATTCTTAATAAAAAATCTCTTCCCAGACACCCTGAGCAATTCCAATATATAGCCACTCTAAATGATTGGTAACCTATGGCAGCCCAGGTCAATAGAAAGCCTGCGGTATCGTGAAAGAGGTGTGGCCTACTTACGGAACTTCAGTGTTAACACGCAGAGGTTCCGATAGGGTTTCAGCGATCGCCTGCAAACATCGGCGATCGCTCACCATCCATCGATGAATCAAAACCGGCAATACCACTTCCTTCCCTACCGGCATTTGCGAGTTTTTTGCCGGGATAATCATACTATCATAAGGGGTCCAAATTGAGGTAAAATTAACCCGTCCTAGCATCTCCACTGCATCGCGATTCAAATCTTCCAAAAACGAGCTTTTCGGACGCATTTGCAAACATCCCGGTAGAGGCAAAGCGTAAGCTGTCACAGTCCCTTGATTTGGTGCTGATATGGAAATAAATCGTTGCACCCGCTCAATGCCGCCAAGTCGCTGGACATAGTAGCGACTGACAATTCCCCCCATACTGAATCCGATTAAATCAAAAGGGCGATCGCCTCCTAATGTTTGTTCAATAAAATCGCTCAGTTGTTCCGCTAAATGGTCTAATCCAATCGAACTATCATTTGGAATTAAATTTAAGCTATAAACCGACCATCCTAGTTCGCTTAAAAATGGATAAATTTTACTGAAAATATCCCTTGTATCCCACATACCATGAACTAACATCACAGGGTTTTTCGGATTGTTTTGATTCATAACTCTAGGGGTTTTAGGTCATTAGTTATTATAAAGGAAGCGGGGAAATGGGGAAAATGTTTGTAGTAACGACTGAAGTTGTTACTACGAACTTCCTCCTCTGCCCCATCTCTCATTGCTAACTTATAATTTAATTCTGAAAATGTTTGTAGTTCTGTAAAGCAGTTCTCAGGGAAAACGGACATTTGAGCCAAATTTGTAAATTTTTATTAAGATTTCTCTCAAAAAAGGGGGAGTTGGCTTATCAGAACTTCATAATAAAACGAAACAGTTTTCAGTTTTTGGGGGGCCTTGAACAGAATCTGCTTGTCCCGATCGCTTGACCGAGGCGGCAATAAGCTGTTAAGGCTTGAACCCTTGCCCATTGAGAGTAACTATTTTAGGAGTAAGGACCATGTTTGGTTTTATCAAAAAATTATTTGGCGGTATTTTCAGCTTCTTCGGTGGCTTATTTGGATCCAAAAAATCTGGATACTACATGGAACTGGAAGAGTCGAAAGGGTCTACTCCTGCGACTAAACCCGAAGCGGCTCAAGTCCAGAAACTAGAACCTGTTCCTACACAGAAGTCTGAACCGGCAAAGGTGAGCAAATCTAAGGCAACTAAGAAAAAGGCGGAAACGAAGCCAGCCGCGCCTGCGCCTGCGCCTGTAGCGGCGATCGCCTCTTCAGAACCTGCGAAACCCGCTCCGAAACAGGAAGCCACTCCAGTGATGGTTACCCCCCGTCGTCGTCCCGGTGCGAATATGACTTCTTATCTGGATATGGCTCGGAATATGTAAACTTCGACCCGCTAGAAGTCTCAAGGAGAGACGCGATTTGAGTGTCTCTTTCTGATTTTTAGGGTGAAAGGCTCTGATTTGGGGTGGGATTAATTTCTAAAGCTGCCGCCACCAAAGATAAGGCAACGGCTGGTGCAGTCACGGCTCTGAGGATGCGACTGCCGAGAGAAACGGGTTGGAACCCAGAGGCGATCGCCTGTTCGACTTCCCCTGGGGTCCATCCCCCCTCGGGTCCGACTGCGATTTCAATGGGACTTTGTTGTAATCCGGTGGGGGACCGTTGACTTGCCAAAACCTGCTCTAACAAATGGGGAGCGTCGGTGCGAGGGACGCAAATATAGCGCTCTGGGGGTGTTTCCCAAAGAGCAAGAAAGTCTTGAAAGGTGACTGGCTCTAGAATGGTCGGTACGATTTGGCGTTCTGATTGTTCTGCGGCTTCTCGCGCAATGCGACGCCAGCGCTCAAGCTTGTTGGGACTGGGTTTGAGGACCGTGCGATCGCTCAAAACCGGGACGAGGGTCGTTACACCCAACTCGGTAGTTTGCCTCACCACTTCATCCCAGCCATTTTTAGGCAGTGCCAGGATTAACGTCACGGGAACTGGCAATTCAGTTTGTACCGGGATTGACTCTACAATCGTGGCAAATTCAAGATTTTCTGATAATTGAGCTAACCACCATTGTCCTTGTCCATCCATTGCAATAAAGCGATCGCCTCTTTTCAAGCGCAAGACGCGACTGAGATAATGCTGTTGAGGGCGATCGAGGAGAATTCCCTCGGGTTGAAGTTGTGCTGGTGCGATCGCCACTCGTTGCAGTTGGCCTAAATGTTGAAAATTCCCGGTTTTAGCTGCGTTCACAAAAAACCTTTATTTTAAATTTAATTCGGTTGATTGATAAAATCTTCTCCCACTTTTGGATCCGGATTCGAGTTTACAGAGTCAGCCGGAGCCGTAAATTCCGTCAAAGGAATCACCTGGACATTCAAGGACAGCTTTCGTTGAAGTCTTTCTTCTAAAAAATCTCGCACTAATTTAACTTGATTTTCTGAAATCGAGTTTGCAGCAGCAGCCACTTCGAGATTGACAATCAGGACTTCTTGTTGTGAATCAACCTCTACCCTGCGGATCTCGCTTTTATAAAACGTAAGAGTTTCTTGACTAATTAACAGGGTGACGCTCCGGCGAATATTATCCTCCAGGACTAAATTATTCAGAGAAAATCCTAAAGGCAAGCCTAAAATAGTTAACGTAAAAATGGAGATTAAAAAGCCTTCCTTTGCTCGTTTTAATGACCCATACCGTTGGCAAACAAAAACTATACCCCCACTAAAAATAATACCGATTAAGTTTGTTAAAAAAAGTAAAGAACTGCCGTTGAAAATTTTAGAAGACCCCAAAGAAATACCAATACCAATAACGCTTAACGGGGGAGCCAACGCTACAGCGATCGCCACCCCAGGCAAAGCATCGCCAATGTGGCGGCGAGATTTAGCAAATGCCCCAGCGGTCCCTGCGGCTAACGCCAGGCCTAGGTCCAGTAATGTGGGCTGCGATCGCGATAGAATTTCCTCTTGAACCGTTCTTAAGCCAACCAGATGAGAGATCAAAAAAGAAATAAAAATCGTTAAACCAACTCCAGTCCAGAGGGTTAAACTCGATCGCTTTAACAAGCGTCGATTGCCCATGACCATTCCATAGGCGATTCCCAGAATCGGACCCATTAAAGGAGCGATAATCATCGCTCCGATAATAGTAGCGGCACTATTTGCCAGCAGTCCCAGAGTAGAAATGATGCCTGACAACCCGAGCAAAACATAAAAGCTCAACGAAGGAACCGAGGAGCGCCATAGCTGCCGGTTCAAGCCTTCTAGGGAAATAGGGTTTTCCGCTATCCATTTCCATTCTCCGCTATTACTTTTCCACCAGTTTTTTACAAACCGGATGGTTCGCAAATACCACAAAAGTCCCAGTCGTCTGAACTTAAAGCTCACCGTTAAAACCTGCCAGTAATTTTAATTAGGGACCTGAGTGGTGATCACCCAAGTCATCACGCTCGTTATGATGATTCCTTAATTTATCAAACTCCTGACAGATTTTTCTTCCTCTATAGGTAGATTCAACTGAGACAATTAGCGAGAATTTCAGGCTTGTTCGGTCAAGCTTTTCAAGAAAGCATCGATCGCATCTCCAGCCAATTGACTCATCGGCTTACCCTGACGCTCTGCCTCCGTCTTAAGCTGAAGATAAATCTCATTGCTGACATTAATCCGGCGACGGGGAGGACGAGAAGAACCGGAGGCATCTTCACCTTCACTATCATCACCGCCGCCGCCGCCACTCGGAGGAGTCGGAGGAGTGGGAGGGACACCAGAATCCCCCGCAGCAGGAGTCTCGCCCGTGGGAGAATCGCTTCCGGAAGTTACCGGCGCAGAGGATTCAGAACTGGTCGAGGCCGCAATGGGTTCGGCACCCGAAGTCGTGACATTTTCAGAATTAACAGGAGAAGAGTATTGATTAACCATTTCTTGAATTGAAGCGTTTGGAGTAGCAGAATATGTAGCAGCAAAGCGACGCAGGGCTTCAAACCCGACCCGATGGCAAAAATCACCAAAGCTCTCAGGTTCAACCCGATGAAGCTGTTCTTGTTTGAAATACACAAACAAGGGTTCTAGGGTAGCTTCCAAATTTTCGATCGCTAAACTTTCAATGTACGTTTCAGCCAACCTAGTTTGATGGGGACTCCCACCTAACCAGATTTGATACGCATCCGGAGATTTGCCTACAAAGCCGAGTTCAGCTAAGTAGGGACGAGCACAACCATTCGGGCAACCCGTCATCCGCACCACAAAGTGTTCTTCGGGTAAGCCGACTTGATTTAACAGGGCGCGAATGCGATCGAGGACACCGGGGATCCCGCGTTCGGCTTCAGCAATGGCTAAACCGCAAGTTGGCAAAGCCGGACAAGCCATTGAATAGCGAACCAACGGGTCGATTTCGGTTTCCCGTTTAATCCCGCATTCTTGCAGAATTTGCTCGATGTCCCGTTGTTGGGCCGGTGCAATATCGTACAGTAGCACATTTTGATGTGGGGTCAGTAGCATCGGCAGGTTGAATGCCTCCACAATTCGCCGCAAAGCCGTCTTAAGCTGCAACGAACCGCGATCGTGAATCCGACCATTTTCCACGGAAATTCCGTAGAACAACTTGCCATCCCCTTGATCATGCCAACCGAGGAAGTCGTGGTATTTAAACTCCGGTAAGGGTCTGAAGGGTTCAAATTTTTTCCCTAAATAGCCTTCGACGGTTTCCCGGAATTTTTCGACTCCCCAGTCCTCGATCAGGTATTTCATGCGAGAAAGACGGCGTTCGACGCGATTGCCATAATCGCGTTGGGTCGCGACGATCGCCTTAACCGCATCGTAAATGTCGTCTTTTCTAACAAACCCGATGGGATCGGCTAGACGGGGGAAGGTTTCCTCTTTGTTATGGGTGCGTCCCAATCCACCGCCTGCGAGGACGTTAAATCCTGACAGTTGGCCCGCATCATCGAGAATCACCACCAGGCCCAGGTCTTGGGAATAAATATCAACGGAATTGTCCCCAGGGACCGTGATGGCGATTTTGAATTTGCGCGGGAGATACTGGGTTCCATAAATCGGGTCTGGGGAATCCGAGAAAATGGTGCCGTTGCCATTGCGCTGCCGCGCTTCTTTCACTTGGGGATTTTCTTCCCCACTGATGGCTTTTTCCCCATCCAGCCAAATCTCATAATAGGCCCCACTCTGTGGGGTCAGCAAATCGGCGATATTGTTGGCATATCTACGAACGCAATCGTAATCGAAACGGTTCGTAAAGGGTGCTGGTGGGGCCATGACGTTGCGGTTGAGGTCTCCGCAAGCGCCCAAGGTAGAACCCATGTTGTGGACTATTTCCCGGATAGTCGTCTTCAGGTTTTTCTTCAAGATTCCATGCATTTGGAAACCTTGACGGTTCGTCACGCGCAGGGTGTGATTGCCATATTCTTCCGACAGCCGTTCTAAGGTCAGATACAGCTGGGGTGGAATGAATCCTCCCGGCGATCGCGTGCGGAGCATCATTTGGTAGTCTTTTTCCTGTCCTTTGACCCGATTTTCCCGGTTATCTTGCTGATATGAACCGTGAAATTTCAGAATCTGATAGGCATCATGGGAAAAATGAGTCGTATCTTCTAAAAGCTCGGTGGCAAGCGGTTCGCGCAAATAGTTGCTGCGTTCTTTGATGCCTTCGACTTTAGAAACTTTTTGACTGCTAGGAGTCATTGATGTTGTCGTTGTAAAGGACTGAACCATGAGCACATCTCGTGAAAATGGTAGAGGCTATTTCTCTCCGGTAATCCGGTCGGAATAGCGATGTTTTTCGATCTTATCACTGCCTTTCCTAATTTAAGGGATCATTTGGCAAATTAGGATCCATTCCTTAGTTTACAATGTTAAGTCTTGTTAATTTGGCTTTCTCAGTCGTGGGTTTACCCATCCCTCTGGAGACAGTCGCATCCATTGACCTGACAGGATTTGACCCGGTTTTCGGGGACTCTTAAATCAGCGGGTTGCCCCGATCGCCCTCCCGAGTGGAGAATCCTGAGCAAAATCTGTGGAACAGTTTCCCATAGATTTTCACAAAGCCCGGTTGATTAGGTGTAGTTACTTACTGGCTCAGGATTCTCATCTTAACGGTT
Organism: Phormidium pseudopriestleyi FRX01; assembly: GCF_017313335.1. GTDB lineage: Bacteria > Cyanobacteriota > Cyanobacteriia > Cyanobacteriales > Laspinemataceae > Laspinema > Laspinema pseudopriestleyi. Next base: position 10,221 of record NZ_JAFLQW010000055.1, read on the forward strand.
CTGGCGATCGCACCAATCCATCACAGCAGTTTCTCCATCCCCAATTTGCGAATCGGTGTTCTTTTCCCTGATCGCAATTTAGCTCAAAATCCTTAAATATCTGATTAACTTTTGCCTTAATTCTGTAAATTTTTCCTAAATTTTCTGTAAATTTTCTCTATTTTTTTACCGAATCTGCTATAATACATCCCAATACTCCGGACGATAGGCATTCCCCTAAAAAATTTAAGTTTGCGCGACTGGCGAGTACAAAGCGATCGCTTCCTCAAATTTCTGCTAACCGCTGATCGGTCAAAAATCTGACGCCGCTTCAAACCCTGATCACCCCCCTCAATTCCACCTCAATCCCGGCTATATTCTGACGAGAACTCCTCAAAATACAGCAAGAGTGAAAATGTCCACCTCAATCCCCATTCCCCCGCTGACCTCCCTCATTTCCCCCTAGCGCTATCATGGGGATATCCAGTGAAGGCAATGTCAAGACATAAACTCTCCCCTCTCTACAAATCATCGGGTTCAAACCCACATCAGTTTAGAGCTAATCATGGCGGATTTCAGCTTAACCCCAACCCATAGCCAGTTGAGCAAGTGACACACTGCCTCCCATTTTCTCCACCAGAATACAATAAATAGTAAGGCAGGACTATCACCGTCCGCTTCCCCAATCCTCACTCCTGATGGTTAATTGTACTCATTTGGACGAGGATGCTGTATGCTGATCCGGCAACCCTCCAAGAGGGTTGGAAGCTTGATGCCTCTTTTCTCCTGACTGGTGAGAACTTTTAATTTGTCTGCTGATTCAACGGTATGGTATTTATGCAATTTAAAGACCTAAGCGTGCAATGAGATCGCTCATAGAACACATTCGAGATATTAGCAAAATGATTGTTGCCTCTTGGTTGGCAACCTCTCTTGATTTTGTAGTCTTTACTCTATTCAACCGAGGAGTAGATCTACAAATTTCCACCGCAGCAGCCCTCGGTTCTCTAGCCGGAGCACTGCTCCATTTTACCATTTGCCGACTTTGGGTATTTCGGCATAGCAAGCAGCACGGTTTGGCGGAATCTCTAGGTCGTTATATCGTTGTGTCTGGGGGAGCATTAATTTTGCATTCCATCGCAACGACCCTCCTGGCTAACTCTATTATTCCCCTAGAAGAATTAGCCTGGTTAATTTCTAAAAATACGGTTTTCCTCTTCTGGGTGTATCCCGGCACCAAATACATGGTTTTTGGGCCCGGTGAATCCTTAAAACAAAACTCGCCTAATTTCACATCAGACCCTAAACAAAAATAAGCTATTATTTCCCGTTATTTAATATTTAAAGATATTTTAGGTTAATGAATTAAATTTTCATCGGTTTGGTTGGGATGAATTAAAGGGAATGGGCAAATAAAAGAGCATTCCGGTCTTCTTAAAAAGGGGACTGGAATGCTCTTTTTATAGCGTATCTTGCCGCAATTGGGGGATAACAAAAGCAGAATTGTGGAATTCCTAAGAGAGCAGCTCTCTCGGGATAGAATCAAACTGAGGGTTAAGGGGCGACAATTCGGAGGCGATGGGTAACCATTGTGATGCCATCTTTGCGAACAATAATGGCTGAAATCCAGCGATTATCTTCCGTGGAGGGGGCTTGACCGACTTTAAATAAACCTCCGGCTGAGAGGGGTTCTAACTTCAAATCTGAAGGGATTAAATATTGGGTCGTGCGAACGGGTTCTTCCAGTGCATAGCCGAGGATTAAATCATTTCGCAGAGGTTCAACCACGATCGCATCGAAGTGATAACGCTCTGAGGGGCGGACTTCTTCGGGTAAATTAATTTGTAGAGTGGGGGGATTTTCGCCAGTGGTGATTTGATTGCGTTCGGCGAGAATATTTTGACCGACAATTTGCTGGTTACTATACTGTTGCTGCGATCGCATCGTTGCCGTTAACCTCAAATTGCGATCGTTTTGAGTCTCCACCCCAGTAATTTCGGTGACCGTTTCCACCCTAAATCCATTCCCATCCCGTTCCCAAGACTCAATCTGCGTGCGATAGCTCAGATTAGGGAAACGCTCCCACAGTTGGGTTAACCCTGCCCTCAAACTCTCATAATCTAATCCATCAGAATTGACAAAAGTGGGACTATAAAACTGCATCACCCCTTGAATATCTTGCCGATTAGCTGCGGCATCAATATCCTGGAGAATCCGGTTGAGTTCCGGGGGTGCAGTTTGAGCCGTCGCGGCAGCAACGCGCATCGGTGTGGCCCCTCCAGCACACCACAGGCTGAAACTGACCATAATTGCAGCGATCGCCGAACGTTCACGACTGGGGGTCGCCGTGGATTGCCGCAAAGGGTTCAAACGGGATTGCAGTAAGCTCAAGGGATTAGTCATTGGGGAGGGCTTCAACACGACACGACAGAAAAGAACCTAGCATTAGTCTTCCGGAGAGAACCGGGGATTTCCGCAGGGATGAACTGAATTGGATTGCACAGGCGATCGAATAAAGATAGTTCAACCCATTTAAATTTATAGTTTTAGATGCGATCGCGATTGTTGCATCCAACCGAAAACTATCCCCAGGAAACCGCAAACAGAGGCTACCGACTTGGCAAATAAACCGATTCGACTACTGATCGCTGCGAGTGGAACAGGTGGGCATTTGTTCCCAGCACTCGCCACCTCCGAACAACTCAAAGACTATCAGATTGAATGGTTGGGGGTTCCCAACCGCATGGAAACTCAACTCATTGGCGATCGCTATCCGTTGCACACTATTCCCGTCGAAGGATTTCAACAGCGTCTGGGACTCGGCACCCTCAAAATCGCCCTCCGACTCGTCAGTTCCGTGTTTCAAGTGCGCCGCTTGCTCAAAACCGGAGAATTTCACGGCGTCTTTACAACTGGGGGTTATATTGCGGCTCCAGCCATTTTAGCAGCCCGTTCGCTGGGATTACCAGCTATTCTTCATGAGTCTAACGCCTTGCCTGGGAAAGTCACCCGCACCTTTAGTCCCTTTTGTAGTGTCGTGGCGATCGGGTTTGAGAAGGCGGCGCAATATTTACCCAAAGCAAAAACCGCTTGTGTCGGAACTCCCGTGCGATCGCCCTTCCTCGCCACTCCCAAATTGGATTTACCTATTCCTGAAAATGTCCCTTTGATTGCGATCGCCGGAGGTTCCCAAGGCGCAGTTGCTGTCAACAAACTGGTGCGTCAATGCGCTAAATCTTGGATTGATGCCGGTGCCTGGATTTTCCATCAAACCGGAGACAATGATCCCGAAGTCGATAGTTTTCAGCATCCGCACTACATTTCCATGCCGTTTTATCCCAATATGGCGGGATTATTGCATCGTGCTACCTTGGTAATTAGTCGGGCTGGTGCGGGGACTTTAACTGAATTAGCCGTGACTAAAACTCCCTCTATTTTAATCCCTTATCCCTTTGCGGCAGAAGATCATCAAGCCTACAATGCAGCAGTCTTTGCCGATGCAGGGGCCGCCGTAGTGTATCGCCAACAAGAGCTAACGGCGCAACAGTTGGAACAGCAAGTTTTAGACTGGCTCAAGTCACCGGAGTCCTTGCAGAAAATGGCAGAGGCAGCCGGTGCGTTAGCCGTTCGAGATAGTAGCGATCGGCTCGCTCAATTAGTCCGCGAATGGGTAGAAAAGTAAGGGTTAATTCCGGGATAATTACTCCGATGTAATGGATGATATAGCGGCTCCCATAGTCATTAGGTACATTTGGGGAGTGCGAGCATCTTGCTCGCTTTCTCTATACCCAACTAAATACCCAACTAATTTAGGGCTATA
>NZ_JAFLQW010000399.1 GCF_017313335.1 Phormidium pseudopriestleyi FRX01
CAATGCTGATTGTAATGGGGCAGCCAACATTCTCAGAAAAGTAGCGACAACATTGGGATTGAATCTTGATGGAGTTGGTAGGGGCGCATTGACTACGCCCTTAAGGTTCAGATTCTGGACTCTTAAAGAATCCCACGCTCTAAAGAGCGTGGGAGTGTCAAGATGAAATATCGCTGGGGGTGGAGTAAGGGCGAGGATTGAGCTAGGGTTGTTGAAAGCGAACCCCAGAAAGAGCGCTCAGTGGCAACCGCATCCGGGCATCTGGTGATAAAGCCTTCGCGAAATGGGGTGTATCCGATGTTTGGACAGTCTGCCCTCATCCCCCGGAGCCCCATTCTCCCCCCTTCGACCCCCTTCGACCCTTCGACTGGCTCAGGGCTCAGGACAGGCTTCGACCGGCTCAGGGTTCAGGGGAGCCCGATTCAAAGTCCCCTTCGACCCCCTTCGACCCCCTTCGACAAGCTCAGGACAGGCTTCGGCGGGGCTCAGGGCTCAGGACAGGCTTCGGCGGGGCTCACCCTTCGGCGGGGCTCAGGGCTCAGGACAGGCCTCTCCCCCCTTTGGGAGAGGGATTTAGGGTGAGGGCGGCGAGCATTGGGATGCTCCCGCGAAATGTTCCCACAACTAGAGCCAAGCAAAGTATTAAACTCCTCGGAGTGCCTGTTCATTCTGATATAGCATGAGTTTAGAGACGCTGGCTGCGCCAAAGATTTGAAAGCTCCAAGCTTGATGGTATTCTGGCGAGTTGAGGTCACCTTAATATTAAGATTGAAATCATAAGGTACGAGCATGGCATCCATCCGCGAGTTACACAAACAACTAATCCGAAAAGAACGCTCGGCGGTAGAAATTACCCAAGAAGCCCTAAAGCGGATTGATTCGTTAGAGCCCAAACTACACAGCTTCTTACTCGTGACACCCGATCGCGCCTTGGAACAAGCGAAACGGGTGGATGCCAAAATCGCGGCAGGTGAAGAAATCGGTATGCTCGCAGGCATTCCTATCGCGATTAAAGACAATATGTGCACCGAGGGAATCCGCACTACTTGCGGATCCAGAATGCTGGAAAACTATGTGCCGCCCTACGAATCAACGGTGACTGAGCGTTTAATTGAGGCAGGGGCTGTCATGGTGGGTAAAACCAATATGGACGAGTTTGCGATGGGTAGTTCCACGGAAAACTCAGCATTTCAGGTCACCTCGAACCCTTGGGACCTCAGCCGGATTCCCGGAGGGTCGTCCGGAGGGTCAGCGGCGGCAGTCTCCTCGGGAGAATGTATTGTGGCCCTCGGTTCGGATACTGGGGGTTCGATTCGCCAACCGGCATCGTTTTGCGGGGTGGTGGGGATGAAACCCACTTACGGATTAGTGTCCCGGTATGGGTTGGTCGCCTATGCCTCTTCCCTGGACCAAATTGGACCGTTTGGGGGCACGGTAGAAGATGCGGCAATTTTGCTTAAGCATATTGCGGGCTATGATCCGAAGGATTCTACCAGCTTGAATGTTACGATCCCCGACTATATGAAATTCGTGAAACCCAATTTAAAGCCGAAGGGTCAGCGACGGATTGGGATTATTAAGGAAACCTTTGGGGAGGGGTTAGATGCGGGAGTGGAAAGAGCCGTTACTAAGGCGATCGAGGTGTTGCAAGAGTTAGGGGCGGAGATTCAGGTGGTATCCTGTCCCAGGTTCCGCTATGGGTTGCCCACTTACTACATTATTGCGCCGTCGGAAGCCTCGGCGAACCTGGCCCGTTACGATGGGGTAAAATATGGGTTCCGCGCTGAGGATAGTGAAACTTTGATTGAGATGTATGGCAAGACTCGGGCGCAGGGATTTGGGGCGGAGGTGAAGCGCCGGATTGCGATCGGGACTTATGTGCTATCGGCTGGCTATTATGATGCGTATTATCTCAAGGCGCAAAAAGTTCGGACTTTGATTAAGGAAGATTTTGAACGAGCTTTCGCCCAGGTGGATATTTTAGTCTGTCCTACGGCTCCTTCTACGGCATTTAAGGCGGGAGAAAAGACGGCTGACCCTTTGAGTATGTATTTGTCGGATTTGATGACTATTCCGGTCAATTTAGGGGGGTTACCGGCCCTGAGTATTCCCTGTGGTTTTGATGAGCAAGGATTGCCGATTGGGATGCAAATGATTGCGAATGTTTTGCGGGAAGATTTACTGTTTGAAGTGGCTTATGCTTATGAACAGGCGACGGATTGGCATAACCGCAAACCCCAAATTTAGAAGGGGGATGCTGGGATTGTCCAGGACACCTGTGATGCTCCTGATGTTCATTTCAAATCAAATCTGTAAACATTGCAATTGCCATGAAGGGAATGGGACTGCCGACTTCTGTGAAAGGACCTCTTTTGATTGCCGGAATTTTGGCGATCGCCTACTTTGGGGCTTGTTTGTTTCTCTATCTGCGGCAAAATCGGTTGATCTTTTTTCCCGCACAGGTTATAGAAACGACTCCGGCTGAACTCGAACTCCAGTATGAAGAAGTTTGGATTCCCGTGAGTCAGAAAAGTGGCAAGGTAGAACGCATTCATGGATGGTGGATTCCCTCAGAAACTCCAAATAGTCACATCTTGTTGTATCTACATGGGAATGGGGTGAATATTGGGGCGAATGTCAATCATGCGGCCCGGTTTCATCAGTTGGGGTTCTCCGTGTTGTTAATTGATTACCGGGGGTATGGACTCTCGGAAGGGTCATTTCCCACGGAGAATACCGTATTTGTAGATGCGGAAACGTCTTGGAACTATTTAGTGCGGGACCGGGGGATCTCGCCGGAACAGATTTTCTTGTATGGACATTCCCTCGGGGGGGCGATCGCTGTTGAGTTAGCAATTCGCCAACCCGATGCTGCTGGGGTGATTGTGCAAAGTTCGTTTACCTCTATGCGGGAAATGGTGGATTATCGCTTTAATTTTTGGATGTTTCCCATTGATTTATTGTTGACCCATCGCTTTGATTCCCGCGCTAAAATGAGCCAATTACAGATTCCAATTTTGTTCATTCATGGGACTGCTGATCCAGAAATTCCTAGTGAAATGAGTGAGCAGCTTTATCAAATTGCACCGGAACCAAAACGGCTATTTTTAGTACCAGAAGCAGGACATAATAATGTGGCGACGATTGCCGGAGAAGCCTATTTTCAAGCGGTACGAGACTTTGTAGTAGCCGCCCAAGCTCATCAAAATACAGAGATTTCAAGGGAAGAAATTCAGTCTTATCGGTAACCAGGGGGTTAACCCCTTGATCAGAAGCAATCCTTGCCCTATTGGACTGACTCCTTCATCGGTTATCTCTCCCCTAACTTTTGAAGGAGTCGCGATTAACTAAAAAACAGGATATTTAACCAAATTTCTGACTCTCAAAATTCTATTAATTTCATCATCAAACTTCAATTAAACGTAGCGTTATGTCATTTGTTGGTTTACATATTCACACCGATTACAGCCTGCTTGATGGTGCCAGTCAGATTCCAAAACTGATTGACAAGGCGATCGAGTTGGGAATGCCGGCGATCGCCCTGACGGATCACGGGGTCATGTATGGGGCGATCGAACTGATTAAAGTCTGCCGAGGAAAAGGAATTAAACCGATTATCGGCAATGAAATGTATGTAATTAATGAACCGTTAGATACCACAGCCCGTTGCCGTCGCTATCATCAAGTTGTTTTAGCCAAAAATACTCAAGGCTATAAAAATCTAGTCAAATTAACCACGATTTCTAGTCTCGAAGGGATTCACGGCAAAGGGATTATTGCCCGTCCTTGTATTAACAAAGAACTCTTAGAACAATATCACGAAGGATTAATTGTTACCAGTGCTTGTTTAGGGGGAGAAATTCCCCAAGCCATTATGCAAAACAAACTAGATGTCGCCCGAAAAGTGGCGAAATGGTATAAGAAACTATTTGGGGATGATTATTATTTAGAACTCCAGGATCATGGGTCTCAGGAAGACCGGCTCGTGAATGTGGAACTGGTGAAAATTGCCCGAGAACAGAATATTAAACTGATTGCCACCAACGATTCCCATTTTATCTCTTGTTATGATGTAGAAGCCCATGATGCGTTGTTGTGCATTCAAACTGGCAAGCTGATTACTGAAGATAAGCGGCTGCGCTATAGCGGTACGGAGTATTTAAAATCCGCCGAAGAGATGGCATTGTTGTTTAGAGATCACTTGTCTGATCAGGTGATTCAAGAGGCGATCGCCAACACCCTAGAAGTTGCCAATAAAGTCGAAACCTACCACATTTTCGGCGAACCTAGGATTCCCGATTTCCAATGTCCTCCTGGAGAAACTCCCAACACTTATGTGGAATCGATTGCCAAAGACGGACTGAAGGAACGCTTTCAGGTTAAAAACTACGAAGAAATTCCCTCAGTGTATCGGAACAGGCTAGTTTATGAAGTCGAAATGCTGCAAAAAATGGGATTTGCGGCTTATTTTCTAGTGGTTTGGGATTACATCAAATATGCCCGCGATCGCGGCATTCCGGTTGGTCCCGGTCGAGGGTCTGCCGCCGGTTCTCTCGTCGCCTATGCCATGCAAATTACCAATATTGACCCGGTACATCATGGACTACTATTTGAGCGATTCTTGAACCCAGAACGGAAGTCCATGCCCGATATTGACACAGATTTCTGCATCTCTCGCCGGGATGAAGTCATTCAATATGTCACCGAAAAATACGGCAAAGAACGGGTCGCCCAAATCATCACCTTTAACCGCATGACTTCCAAAGCGGTGTTAAAAGATGTCGCCCGGGTGTTAGGGGTTCCCTACAAAAAATCCGATGAAATGGCGAAATTAATTCCCGTCGCCCGGGGAAAACCGGAAAAATTAGCTACGATGATTTCCGATAAATCCCCCGCCCCGGAATTTAGAGAAGCATACGTTAAAAACGAAGAAATCCTCCGCGAAGATGGGACCGTTGTTAATTTCCAACAATGGTTGGATATGGCAATTAGAATTGAAGGAACCAACAAAAGTTCTGGGGTTCATGCTGCTGGAGTCGTGATTTCTGCTGACCCTTTAGATGAAATTGTTCCCCTCCAAAAAAATAACGATGGAGCCACTATTACCCAGTATTCAATGGAGGATTTAGAATCCCTGGGTTTATTAAAAATGGACTTTTTAGGGTTGAAGAATTTAACCATGATTCAGAAAACCCTGGACTATATCAAGGAAACAAAAAATCTTAATTTTGACCCCTATCAGTTTCCCTCTGAAGAACGCAGAGCACAGGAAGTTCGAGGCAGAGGCACTAAAAAATTCCCCGACGATATTGATAAAACCTACAAGATTTTAGCCAAGGGAGACTTGGAAGGGGTTTTTCAATTAGAATCCTCGGGAATGAAGCAAATTGTGCAAGAATTGAAGCCTTCCAGTTTGGAAGATATTTCTTCAATTTTGGCTTTGTATCGTCCGGGTCCGTTGGATGCGGGACTGATTCCCAAATTTATCGATCGCAAACATGGACGGGAAGCGATTCAATATGAACATCCCATGTTAGAAACGATTCTGAATGAAACCTACGGGATTTTATGTTTACCGAAAGGGACGCAGATTAATAAACCTGATGGGTCTACGGTGGTGATCGAAGACATTGAACCCGGAGACTGGGTACTTACCTCAAATGGTCGTCAAGTTTGGGAAGCTAAGGTTGCCAAACAATGGCGGAGTGGGTGCAAAGAAATTCTCAAAATTACCCTCTCTAGCGGGACCGTAATTTATACCAGTAAATCCCATCGATTCTTAACTCCAGAAGGAGACAAGGAAGCGGGGGAATTGAAAGCTGGACCCGGAGGATTAAAAAATGCTCATATCTATAGTTCAGTCCTTTATGAACAATGGCCGATTTCTAACAATTCCCAACAGCTCAATCCCAATGAAGCCTATCTGTTAGGATTGTTCATTGGCGATGGCAATCTGGTTTCATCGACGCCGAATATTGCTTGTTCGAGAGAAGAAACAGCCGAATATGTGGCGAATTTAATTGAGTCAACCTGGGGAGGTGAACCGAAATATTATTTCCAGACTCGATGCTGGTACGCTTACTCGAAATTTAAGACGCAACCGAAACCCACTCCGCTAACCCAATTTATGGATGGGTTGTATGGTGGACGGAGTTGGAAGGTTAAATCGCAACAGAAACATTTACCGGCAAATGTGCTGGATTATTGCGAACGCGATCGCCTCGATTTGTTACGCGGTTTATGGGATAGCGATGGCTGCTATCATCCCACCTTGTTATATTTCCGCAGTTCCTCTCCCCAGTTATTGCAACAAGTGGGGTTATTGTTAGGCAGCCTAAAAGTCTCTTATGCGGTGTTGGACAATTACGTTTATGTCCTCGATCGCACTCGGTTTAAATCCCTGTTAGGCAAATCTCAACTGACTGCAAAACTGGATGAAGGGATTGTAGACAATTATTTGGCAGTTGGTGCCAATCGGTTTGGCGAATTGCTCACCGAGGCGATCGCCACTACCGATTCCAAAACCAGGCAGGCGATTAACACAGCCCTCCAAAATGCCCCACTGTTTAAACCCAAAGCATCCCAATACAAACAAAAGTTAGACCGCTGGGACGAATTTTACCACGATCTCTACGCAGAAACCTATCTGCAAGATGCCCGATATGTGTATGTTATGGCAGTAGAAGAGGCAGGGGTCGCCGAATGTTTTGACCTCCAAATGGAAGATCAATCCTCGCCCTATTTTCTAGCCCAGGGGGTGGTTACTCATAATTGCTATCAAGAGCAAATCATGAAAGTTGCCCAGGATTTAGGCGGCTATTCATTAGGTCAAGCGGATTTATTACGCCGTGCAATGGGGAAAAAGAAACCCGAAGAAATGAATAAACATCGGGAACTTTTTCTGGATGGAGCAACTAAAAATGGCGTCTCCAAATCCATTGCCGAAAACTTATTTAACCAGATGCTTTTGTTCGCGGAGTATTGCTTAAGCTACGATACAGAGATATTGACCGTAGAATATGGCCCGATGGCGATCGGCCACATCGTAGAAAAGCAAATCCCCTGTACAGTTTATAGTGTCGATTCTAATGGGTATCTGTACCGCCAGCCCATTGCTCAATGGCATCATCGCGGTGAGCAAGAGGTTTTTGAGTATGAACTCGAAGATGGTACAGTGATTCGGGCGACGAAAGACCATAAATTTATGACTGAATCAGGTCAGATGTTGGCGATTGACGAGATTTTTGAGAAAGGATTAGAGTTGAAGCGCGTAGAGGGGGGAGAGAAATGGCAATTTCTTACAGCAAGTTAACACCTCAGCATAGACAAAAAATTATTGAAGCGTTCCATAAAGGCATGGAATGTCGTGATATTCCTACTTATTTGGACGTGAGTGAACGTTCGGTTTCCCGAGTGCTTGCTGAAGCCGGTATAAATACCAAGCGAAAAAATCGCTATACCCTGAATGAAGGCTACTTCGATATCATTGATTCTCAAGTTAAAGCCTACTTGCTAGGATTAATGGCAGCTGATGGTTGCGTTACCTCTACTAATTATGTTGTTTTTGAATCTGTTCAGCGAGAATTGGTAGAACTGCTAAAAGCTGAATTACAATACACTGGTGAAATCCGAGTGATTGATCCTCCTGGTGGTTATGCGTCTCATTACCGTATCAATTTTTCTTCTGAGCAATTAGCGAAGGCTTTATCCCGATATGCAGTAATTGCAGGTCGAGGAATATCTGGCGTTTATTACTTCCCTGAATCCGATTATCTTGGGTCTTACCTCTTGGGCTATTTTGATGGGGATGGTTGTGCGTATGTCAATAAAAATAGAAGTGGTGGATTAGTTTGTATCGTCGGTTCCCGACCCTTTACTTATGAGTTAGCTAAACAAGTTGATATGGGGAAAGTTATTTCTCATAAGTCTCAATTTGTATATTATTGGCGAATTTATAGTCGAACATCTATCCAAAAGTTTTATGATTTTGTTTATGCAAAAACTAAATTAACCCTAGGAAAAACATATTGCCCTACAAAAAAGCAAAGATAGAAGAAATTTTAGGGAGTTATTCTCGTGGTTAAAATCAAAAGTCGGAAATTAGTCAGCACTGAAGAAGTCTATGATATTGGCGTTGAACGAGACCACAATTTTATTCTCGCCAATGGGTTAGTTGCGTCTAACTGTTTTAATAAATCCCATTCCACTGCCTACGCTTATGTCACCTATCAAACCGCTTATCTCAAGGCGAATTATCCCGTCGAATATATGGCGGCGTTGCTGACTTCAAATAGTGGTGACCAGGATAAAGTTCAGAAATATATCGCCAACTGTCAAGAGTTAAATATCATTGTCCAAGGACCGGATATTAATCAGTCTGGGGTAGATTTTACTCCGGTGGATGCCAATGCTGAAAAGGGAACGATTCTGTTTGGATTGTCGGCGGTGAAAAATATTGGAGACAATGCGATTCAGTGCATTTTGGCGGAACGAGAGGCGAATGGGCCATTTCAGTCTTTGGCGGATTTGTGCGATCGCATTAATCTACATACGGTCAACAGTCGCGCCTTAGAAGCCCTGATTAAATGTGGGGCATTAGATGGCCTCAATCCCAACCGCAAACAAGCGATTGAATATATGCCTCTGGCGATTAAATGGGCGCAGGACCGGGCTAAGGAACAAGAAACCGGCCAGCTTAATTTGTTCGACCAATTAGCCGTAATGACCGAGACTTCGACGTTTGAATCCGCCCCGGTTCCGCCGAATATTGCGGATTTTCCCGTGGAAGAAAAGCTGCAATTTGAGAAAGAATTGCTGGGATTTTATGTGTCTGAAAATCCGTTAAAAAATGCCGGAAGAATTGCGGAACAGTTGGGAATTACGGTGGTCAGTCTGGGGAAACTGGATGAACAGAAATCCCGAACCAAAATTAGTGTACTTGTGGTGTTGACGGAAGTTAAACAGATTATAACTAAAAAAGATGAACGCCGCATGGCCTTCTTGCAAATGGAAGATATTGAAGGCAAGGCAGAAGCGGTGGTGTTTCCGGATACTTATGAACAAGTCCACGAGTTATTGATTCCAGATAGTCCGATTCTGATTGATGGGAAAGTCGAGCGCCGGGACGATCGCACCCAGTTGATTGTGGAGTCAGCCAAAGTCTTAAAATTGGATGAATTAACCCCACTCCGGGAAGCGGTGGTACCGACGAGGATAACCGAGATGATTTTGCTGGAACTGACGAGCGATCGCATTAATGCGCCGGAAGTATTGGATCGCCTCAAAGTGATTCTCGAAGAACATTCGGCAGACAAAACCAAGGCAACAGTCCCGGCAGTTGCCATCATTGTCAAATCCGGCGATCGGCATCGCTTCGCTGCGATTTGCGGACCCAATTTCTGGGTCCAAGATTGTCATAATGTGGTCACAGCCCTCAATTTTGCTGGATTCCCGGCCTTGGTATATTCTCTCCCTCCTGGGAATGGGATGGGGAATCTACCCCCATTCCCGGACCAGATTCCGTTCCAGCATATTACAGTTGCCTATCTCAACTCGATTCGGTCAATTTTGCAGGACCTGGAGGAGGGATGATGGGGATAACGACTTCAGTCGTTACTACGAACTTTAAGAGGGATAACGACTTCAGTCGTTACTACGAACGCCG
>NZ_JAFLQW010000430.1 GCF_017313335.1 Phormidium pseudopriestleyi FRX01
AAATCTTTGAATCCCTAATTTTTGGGGTATCTGAGTTGCGATCGCCCTCTCAACCCTTGATAACCGCTAACCGAGCATACACCGGGTTAAGAAACCCGGTTGTCTTTCCCTAAATAAACAACCAATGACCAATGACCAATAACCAATGACCAATGACCAATAACCAATAACCAATAACCAATGACCAATAACCAATAACCAATAACCAATGACCAATAACCAATGACCAATGACCGGCGATTGCAAACTGACACAATTTAGGCTACAAATATGTCTTAAGACCGCGTAAAATTTGATAACTCAATGAAAGCATTACAAGTCCTATCAGGCATTTTAGTCGCCTTCACCCTATCTAATAGCGCCGAATTGGCGCCACCAGGGAGAGGGACCCGCCTCACCGAGTTCGGGGATACCTTCGAGGAAGTCGGTTGGAGTTATAACTTCAATAATCCTAAACTCTACAATCAATTTCATAACCCCGGTTCCGGTTGGGTTGAAGTCATCCATGCACAGAATCCTCCCACTGGTGTCTCTGCCAATGGCAGGTGGATTGAAGGACCGACTCGGGGACATCCGGATATTGTTGAACAAGTCAGAACCCCACCGGGAGGCATAGGAGGAAGTCAATATTCCTTGCGTTTAAGAACTACAAATTCTGGCACTCCGAATATTACAGAAGGGACGGTTCAGCAAGAGGATTTACTGAATATTATTCCCGGAAAAACCAACGGGGATATTCCTCTGGGTTCGGGGTTAAATGTAGTGACGCGAATTTATCTACCTCCTTTGAATGAATGGCACGATATGAGTGGATATCATATCGGGTTTCGCGTCGGTGCCACTGGACGTAAACCCGATGGTCAATTAGCGAATTATTGGCCCGGAATTTGGATTTGGATGGACAAAGAAAGTAGTGGACGTCGCACTTTTCGCTGGGTGGTTAGGTCCAATAACGAAGGCGTAGATGTCAATGCCAGCGAACAAAAATTCACCAATACCGGATGGTGGACTCTGGGTATGGCATTCAATCTGGATGGTTCAATTAGTTACTACGCCAGTCCGGGAGTTGATGATTTAACCCCGAGAGATTTACTCACCTTTCGCGCCGGTTCTCAGTCTGCTGCGGCGACTTATACCCCTTATGGATTTAAGTTTGATAATCTGGACTATTTGTTTTTTTCTACTGGGAATACAGATGGTCAAAATTCCACAGAATTTATCATTGATGATGTGGGGGTTTATCGAGTCGGACCGTAAATGGGTGAGTCACCTACTATGAAAATGCCTCCATCTATGCTAGATTAGTAGGATGGGGGCGTCGCTTCCTAAATCCTGTTGACTGTTCAATACAATACAGGCCGATCGCAATGGGTGCATATCGAATTCGGGTGGCCAAAGATAAAGCAGATTTAGTCACATCCTTAACCTCATCGGACAACAAAACCGGAGTATTTCGTCACTTTACCGATGTTCTCGTCTTTGCTGCCGCCTTGGGTGCCAGACGCAAAAAACGAGTTCCCCTCGGCGCAATTTCCAAAACCGAACCGGGTCCAATAGACATCGATACCTTCGTCACGAAAGGATATGACTTGGTTATCAAATTGCTGGCGATCGCCGAAACCAAAGACTCCAAAATTATCGCACCCAACGACCCCGATTCCGAAGAAATCCGCGCTCAAATCTTTGAAGAATATGCCAACGGCGGCCTAGAAATCCTCCGCGAAGAGTTACGAGGTGCCGTAGACTATACCGAAAGAATCCTCCTCATCCTCCTCTCCGAACGCTTCAAAAAAACATCCTCAGAACCCGACGAGTTTGACCTAAGTCGTTTTTTATAATCGTTCATAATAACGACTTCAGTCGTTCCCTCTTAAGTTCGTAGTAACGACTTCAGTCGTTCCCCCCAATACCCCTCACAAAACCTCCGGCAAACCCACCTCCTTCGGTTTCACAAACTTACCCTCAAAACTAACTGCTTTCCCTTCAAAAGTACGCGCATCCGCTAACGCCTTGCGAAGATTTGCGCGTTCATAATCATCCTCAATTCCCCCTAAAATATAAACCAACAACTTCGCCGCCAAATCCCGACCCGAAACTAACACCCGCCGTTTACTTGGGTCATATAAAACCCCATACCAAAGAGACTGGGGATATTCCATCCCACTAAATCCCCCATCCACATCAAATTCCTGCAACTTATCAATCAACTCTTTCAGAGAAACCCCTTTCTCAAACACTAAAATTCCCATCGCTTGCGCTAAGGCAACTTGTCCAATGGGACGAAACAGTAAATTCCCATCCCCACTGCCTTTTTCATGACTAAACCGGCGCATTTCTGGAGTTTCCGTCCCTGATTCGAGTTGCTGATAGCTAACTAAGCTCGATAACCCCTCAAATAATGCCTCAAATTCCCGTAACCCTTCCTCTAGTTCGTCATCTTCAGGACGAATCGGAATGAATCCCTTTTTATTCGCCGATCGCCAATGGGTAAATTTCGGACCTAAGTAGCGTTCAGACATCTCCTTAATGGCCTGAAGAGTGGTTAAAACTGTTGATTTAGCCGCCACAGTCGCACTATCCCAATTCACCCGAGGATTTCGTTTCTTTTTCTCTTTCAATAGAGGATGCGTAACCGCAACTTTCCGCGCTATAATTGAAAAACCATCATCTTCATTCAGAACAGCGAGTTGTCCTTTACTCAGGTTGACCGCCATTAGGTTAACATGAACAAAAATTGACCGGACCCTCCGCCTTGCTTCGTCTCGGGTTTCTCCTGCCAATACGGCGGGAATAAATTCAATACCGATTCTTTCCGAAGCTAAATTTTGCAAATGTGCCGATTCGACCTGATATTGCTGTTTTAAATCATCGACGGTAATTGCCGCACCTACGGGGTTTTTATTTTTGTTATAGCGTTGGAGTCGTCCGGTTTTAATTAGTTCCATTAACCCCTGAACTCCCATCAGTCGATGTTGACCATCTAAGGCAAATATTGCAACTTTTTCAGACAGGTCTAAGAGTCCGATGGTGTTGTCTTTGTCTAAGGAGATGAAGTCACAACAGGATTGACGCGATCGCCCATTTTCATCCCACTCTGGCGCATCGGAATTATCCACCCACGGCGGACTTTGCACTACCAATAATGCCGGGAATTTATGATTTTTGCGGGCGACTAAATACAGGGTCAAAGCTGCTTGTCGGGACCAATCTAGGGGACGTTGTAGCAGTTCGTCAATGGTTTCCCGGTCCCTGACTACATTATCGGTTTGGGGGTCATACTTTTTCTGAAATAGTGGCAGTTGGGAGGCAAAACGAACCCGACTGCTTAACCATTCTAAGGTGACGGATCCAATAAATGCCTCAGTATTCCCCATCTGGGTTTTCTGAACCAGGAGGCGATCGCTACGGGAGAGATGGCGATCCAGCAATAACGCCAACGCTTCGCGATCGCTGTTTTCCTGTTCCAGGATTTTACTGGCAAGGTCCGTTGCTGGATTCCGGGGAGGGTTCATGAGGACTTTCACATCGATAGGCACATCCTTAAACATAGCAGGAAAGTTACCAGACTGACTCATCCCCAATCAAACCCTCTGTCTGTAAGGGTTTTGGACTAATTTGCTAAAAAGCTGGTTTTTAAAAACTTTTTGTGCAATACTAAAAAAAAGCGATTAAATCAGGTCAGTTTATAACATATTTATGTCAATCTGTCAAGGGTCATCAAAAAAAAGGGGGAGTTGCCGGTGGGATACCATCTACCGCACATACCGGGAGGGCGATCGTGCTAAATACCGCCTTTGAATATGTTTTACCTGTAGTTCGGGGAATACAGGCGGGACGAGAATATTATGTGTCTATGTGTCCCCTGCGACTTTTGCCGAAACTGTTCCCCCTGGATCAGGTGGAAACGCCGCCAGAAAATCGGGCGAGGCGATCGCTGAATCGGACTCGTGTCCCGCAAATTACCCAGTATATTTTGGATAATCCCCGCAGTTATACTATTTCGGCGATTACGGCCTCTATTGATGCGGATATCACCTTTGAACCCCTGGGGACCGAGGCGGAAGGGCGAAAAGTCGGACGCTTGCGAGTGCCGATGGATGCGCGATTTACCATCAATGACGGCCAACATCGGCGGGTGGCATTTGAATCGGCATTGAAAGAAAATCCGGATTTGGGGTATGAAACGATTCCTCTGATTTTGTTTCTGGATGTGGGTTTGAAGCGATCGCAGCAGATATTTAGTGACCTCAACCGCTACCCAGTGCGATCGGACCCTGCGCTCAATCTGCTGTATGACCATCGCGATGACAAAGCGGCATTAGGGAGAGGAGTATATCAGCAAGTGGAGGTATTCCGCACTCTCACAGAAACCGAACGCAGTCATTTAAGCACTCGGTCTGGTAAACTATTTATACTCAGTCATATTTGTCAGGCAACCTTGACATTATTAGCAGACTGGCAAGGGGAACCCCTAGAAGCACAAATCAAACAGGCAGTCGATTACTGGAATGCGGTCAGTCGGCAGATTCCAGATTGGCAACTTGTATTAGAACGCAAAGTTAGCGCTTATGAGATCCGGCGAGATTACCTGCATACCCAGGCGATCGCCTTAATCGGGTTAGGCGCAGTGGGTGCAACGTTACTCAGGACCTATCCAGATACTTGGCGAGACCATTTGGGCCCCTTACGGCAAGTCGATTGGTCGCGATCGCATTTAGACTGGGAAGGGAGGGTGATGTTCAAGGGTCAATTGTCCCAAGGGTCAACTAGCGTAATGCGGATGACTGCTTATCTGAAACAGCGCTTAAATTTGCCGCTAACGGAGGAAGAGAAGCGTTTGGAAAATCAGTAGGAATTGAGGAGGGAGCAATTAAGGCGATCGACTCCCTCCAAATTGCTAAAGGGCGCAATTTACATCCATCCTAGATGTGTTTTTGCCCGATTTACAGCAATTCTTATAGCATTAACCCCCGCTGTTATTTTGTAAGGTTTTGCTGGGTTTTTGGGGTTTGGATCCAACAAGACAACATTGTCTCTCCATAAATGACCTTCTCTTGACCAATTGATTTGAGCTAATGTAGAAATTTTCTTAGGGTCAAACAAATGAACATTTTTGTCATAAATACAATAGAGCAAGTGGCCTAATATTTCCATACCAACACTTCTACCCAGTAAGTTTTCATTTTTAAAATCCTCTATTTCATCAATGCTCAAATCTTCAACATTGACCTCAACAATATGACGACTTTGAGTACATTCACTAAAAAATTGATTCAGGGCATTAATTAAAGCGTCGGATGCTTTATCTACATCACGCTCTTTTAACTCATTGTTGGAGTCCCCTGAGAAAGAGGCCCCTACCAGCTTGGCGATATAATTGGTGGTATAAACTAATTTCTTTTTGGAAGCAGGAGAACTTTTTATTTTTTCCGTCTTACCTTGAAACATGAAAACTTCATCAATGACTCGTTTAGTGATGCCAACTCTACCTTCAAATTCCCCAAACGACAACAGTAGCGACTTATCGAGTTGCTTTGTCTGTGCCATATCTCTGAAATCACTCTGGCACTGGTTAAAATCCGGTTCTAAAACCAGGGTAATGGGAAAATCATTATCGCCAATTACCTCGCCAAATTCACCGATAATTAAATCTTGGATTGCACTTTTGCGATGTTGTCCATCTGTAATGTCTAACTTAACCCCACGAGGAATGACTACTAAGCAAATCCCCCTCCCCAATTCAATGAGTTCAATCTTGCTGGGATCGACATTTGCCGTTAGGGTTCCCAAAATCCAGGGTTTACCTTTGGTGGCGCGTTTGAGAATATACTCTTTGATTTCCTCCGCATGACCCTTAACTTCTGGACGATTTTTACCCGAATCAGGATCGTTATCACTAGAGGGTTTTGCCTGGAGAAGCGTCGGCAAATCATCAGCAGGGACATTGATTTGCACCATCCGGCGCTTCCCCTGGCGGAAAATCAGACCGGGATAACACTTTTCGCGATGATGCTTTGCGAAATAGGGTTCAAGCACCGGATCGAGGCGGGGAGGCGTTTCTGACTGGGGTAACAAGTCATCTGTCATATTAAGTCGCAATTGGAGTAAAAAGCTGTAAAATTATAACATACCTATTGCAAGTTAGAAAATATCAAGGAGTTTTCAGAACATGGCAGAACAAGCTCAAATGTCACTCTTTCCACCTCGTACTGTAGAGGACTTAGTAGAAGATATTGACAAATTAACTAAAGAGATTCAAGCACTCTACTGTTTAGACGAAATCCCCTGGATTTTGGGATATTCAGGGGGGAAAGATAGCACTGCCACATTGCAGTTAGTCTGGAATGCTATAGCTGAACTACCCCTGTCAAAGCGAACAAAAACAATTTATGTTATTACCACAGATACCCTGGTAGAAAATCCAATTGTTGCGGGGTGGGTTCGCAAATCCATAGAGAACATGAAAGTAGCAGCTATGGAACAAAAAATGCCATTTGATCCACATTTGCTGCAACCGGATATTAAGCATACCTACTGGGTGGGTTTAATTGGAAAAGGATACCCAGCACCTCGAATTAAATTCCGATGGTGTACTGGACGCTTAAAAATAGAACCGTCTAACCGTTTCATTCGTAATGTAGTCAGAACCAATGGTGAAGCGATTCTTATCTTGGGAACTCGTAAAGCAGAAAGTTCTAAACGTGCTGCCACCATGAAAAAACTGGAAGAAAAACGAGTGCGCGATCGCCTAAGTCCTAACGCTCATTTACCAAACTCTCTTGTTTATAGTCCTATCGAAGACTGGCGCAATGATGAAGTCTGGATTTATTTGAATCAATGGTCGAATCCTTGGGGACAAAGCAACAAAGATTTATTTGTCATGTATCGGGAATCTACCGCAGATAATGAATGCCCTCTAGTCGTTGACACCTCTACTCCTAGCTGTGGAAGTTCTCGTTTTGGATGCTGGGTTTGTACGCTAGTTGATAGTGACAAATCTCTGACTGCAATGATTCAAAATGATGAAGAAAAAGAGTGGTTGCAACCGCTAGTGGATATCCGTCTTGAATTGGATATTGAAAACGATCGCCAGCATAGAGACTTTCGTAGAATATGGGGAGATGTACAATTATTTGAGCGAAATATTGAAGGCCAAACCTCGGTGGAGCCAATTCCCGGACCTTATACTAAGGAATGGAGAGAACATTTACTGAAAAGAATTTTAGAAGCTCAAAATTTGGTCCGTAAGACTGCCCCGTCAAACATGGGAGATATCACCCTGATTAGTTTAGACGAACTCAGCGAAATTCGGCGAATTTGGCTAGAAGAGAAGCATGAATTTGATGATAGCTTGCCTAAGATTTATGAAGAAGTGACAGGGGAAGTCTTTCAGGACCCTCGTCCTGGCGCGGGTAATCAATTGTGGGGAAGTGATGAGTGGGAGGTGTTGCATGAAATCTGTAATCCGGACACGATGCACTTGGAATTGATGTCCAAATTGATTGGGACGGAGTATCAGTATCATACGAAATCCCGACGGATTGGGGTGTATGATGCGTTAGAGAAATGCTTTGAGAGTAGTTCGCGATCGCAAGAACAGGCGATTGAAAATGCTCATTACAAACGGGACCTGAAAACTGCTGCTAAAGACGGGGATGTTTATGCGATTAAACAACTCAAAAATCGGGACATGAAACCCTTGGGGACTGAGGGGGATGTTGCTGCGGTTAAACAGTTAAGTTGGGGGACGATGAAATATCCAACTCTTGATAATGATGATGATGATGATGTAGAGAATTAATCGAAGAGACCCCCCCTAACCCCCCCTTGCTAAGGGGGGAACAGGAATTCTGTCTACTGGGGGGTGTTGGAATTTTGCCTACTGTTGACTTTATTACCTTGACTGTATCGTGATTTTTATTGAACTGGTTCTGCAAAACTTTGGTCCCTATATGGGACGACAAGTGATTGATTTACGACCCCAAATTCATGGAGAAACTCGTCCGATTATCCTGTTTGGGGGGATGAATGGTGGGGGAAAAACGACCCTGATGGATGCCATTCGTTTAGCGCTTTATGGTCCTCGCGCTCAATGTTCGACCCGAGGCAATTTGAATTATAGTGATTTCCTGACTCAGTGTGTGACTCGGGATTCGGATCCGGTGGAAAAAACTCGGATTGAGTTGGTGTTTGAGCATTTTGAAAATGATGCGGCGGTGGAGTTGCGGATTGTGCGCTATTGGGAAGCAAATCCGAAGGATGGTAAGGATACGTTAGGGATTTTGGAAGGAGATTGGCCGCGAACAGATTTGACGAATATTTGGGATGAATATATCGAGAATTTGTTGCCATTGGGGATTTCTAATCTGTTTCTATTTGATGGGGAACAGGTGAAGGAATTGGCGGAACAGGAAACGCCGCCTCCGGTAGTGGTGGATGCGATTCAATCTTTATTGGGGTTGGAATTGGCGGAACGGTTATCGATAGATTTGGATATTTTGGTCCGGCGGAAACAGAAGAAGTTGGCGAGTGCAAAGCAGTTGGCGAGTTTGGAAGAAATTGAACAAAAGTTGTCGAAATCTACGGGGGAATTATCCGAGGCAAAGCAAGAGTTAGGGGGTTTGCAAAATAACTTAGAAAAGGCGCATGAACGGCAGCGGGATGCTTGGGATAAGTTTATTTCGGAAGGGGGTAAAATTGCGGCGGAACGGACTCAATTAGAAAAAGAAAAGCGCAATTTAGAGGCAAATATCGAACAGATGCGCGAGTCTTTGGGGGAATTAGCTGGGGGGAGTTTACCTCTGGTTTTAATTCAACCTTTCCTGAATCCGGTGCAGGTTCAAGGGGAAAAGGAGGCGAAATCTCTTCAGGCGAAAATTGCGCGGGATGTGGTGAAGGAACGTGGTAGTCGTCTAGTAGAATATCTGGATAACTTGAAGCTGAAACCGCAACAGGTGGATAAGATTAAGTTCTTTCTGGAACAGGAGGATGAGGCACTCGATCGCGAAATTGGTTCGGAGGAGGATGTCTGGTTATCGGCAGATGAGGAAAGTCTATCTTTGTTGGCGAATGTGTTGCGGCATGAACTGCCAAGTCAGGTGAAGTTGGCAGGGGAAAAGTTGCAGTCTTTGGAGGCATTGGAGGTAGAAATTACGTTCAATGAACGGCAACTGGCATCGGCACCTTCTCCGGAGATTTATGAACAACTGGATGCGGCATTGAAGGCGGCACAAGCGGCAGTGGTAAACGCTCAAGGGGATTATAATAATGGTCAGCAGCGATGCGATAAGTTAGGCAAAGAGATTGAGGGGTTCAAGAAGGAACTGGCGGTTTACAGTGAAACAAGTATTGAACGCCAAAATGATGAGCATATTATTGAGTCATCGAAGAAGGTTCAGGAAACTTTGAAATTGTTTAAGGAACGGTTGACCCTGCGGAAGTTAAATAAGTTAGAGGTAGAGGTAACGGATTGTTTCCGCTATCTGTTACATAAAACGGATTTAGTCCATCGGATTGCGATTGATACTGAAAGTTTTGGATTGTCGCTGTACAACCCCGAGGGTCAAGCGGTCCCGAAACATCGTCTTTCTGCGGGGGAAAAGCAGTTGTTGGCGATCGCCTTTTTGTGGGGATTGGCGCGAGTGTCGGGACGGCATCTGCCAGTGGCGATCGATACTCCATTGGGACGGTTGGATTCTTCCCATCGGAATAATTTAATTGAACGCTATTTTCCGTCAGCATCCCATCAAGTGATTCTGTTGTCTACAGATACAGAAATCAGCAAGAGTGAGTATCAGCATCTCCTAGAACAGGAGGCGATCGCCAACAGCTACCTCCTCAAATATCAACCCGAAACCCGCAAAACTGTTGTAGAAAAAGGCTATTTCTGGTAAACTATCAAATCACCCCAAAGCTCCTATTCTTAGCCCGCGCAGGCCTGTGCTGAGTCCCGTCGAAGTGCGGGCTTCGTCTGTATAGCCCCACCCTTCAGGGTGCGGGTTTATCCATTTATTTTCAATCAACCAATGGAACCACCCCTAGACCGAATTAAACTCTCGCAAACCGCGAAAGAACAACTCAGTAAACTCAAACGTTATACGAAAATTGACCAATGGAATATTTTATGCCGATGGGCATTTTGTAAATCCTTGTCCGAAACTTCTATCCCTTCTCCGGTTCCAATTCCCGCCGATAGTAACGTCGAAATGAGTTGGCGAGTATTTGGAGGGGAACTGTCAGATATTTTAATTTTGGCCTTAAAACAACGCTGTCATCAAGATGGATTGGGGATGGATAAAGAGACTTTGGCGACTCAGTTTCGTTTGCATCTGCATCGCGGGATTGGGTATCTGGCAGGAGACCCGAATCTGAAGAAAATTGAGCATTTAATCGAGGTGGCAGTGGCGAGTCAGACAGGGGAGAACGAATCAAAAGGGAAACGGTGAACCAGGAGTCGCCTTTGCCGCTAGAATGAAAAGAGCATTTTGCATCAAACGGCGATTTATGTACAACTTATCTCCTGTAAAAGTTCTCACTCTGTGTTTTTCGGTCACCTTGGCAATCTGGTGTTATTTGAGTCCAACTCCGGCGGCATTCGCTGCTGAGATTTCACCGAATGCGATCGCCAGTATCTTTTCCTTTTCCGGGGAACGTCCCGATAATTTAGGCGTCAGCATGGGCAAATTATCCCCTTGTCCAACTTCTCCCAATTGTGTGTCTTCTCAAGCGGAAGAAACGGATAACAAGCATAAAATTGAACCCTTGCAATATGAGTTTTCGGCGAAAAAAGCCTTTACCCATCTCAAGGAGATTATCGAAGAGATAGATAATGCAAAAGTGATTAAATCCGAGGCCCATTATCTGTATGCTGAATTTACCAGTTCTTTGATGGGGTATGTGGATGATGTGGAATTTTTTCTCGATCGCAAGTCAGATGTCATTCAAGTGCGATCGGCGTCGCGGTTAGGACAGTCTGATTTAGGGGTAAACCGCAAACGAATCGAAGAGATCCGCAGTAAATTTACCCCCTAATTCGGAAGCGGGTTTTGGAATAACGGGGTAGCGGCAATAAAAATTTAGACTGGCAGCAACCATTATGTGGTATGAAAAAGGTGGGTCCCGATCGCTGCTGAGTTACACCTCCAATATTATGGATAAATCCAGTTTGCCGCTACCCCAAACCAAACGAGACCGTTTGGCATCGGTTCACCGCCATCTACCCCGTCCCCTACGTCTCGCTGGAGAAGCGGGAATCCTGACTTGTGAAACAACATTTTTGGACTATGGGGGAGATGCCAATCACAATCCGGCAGATGTTGTTTATCTTGCCGATATCCTCAATGTTATCCAGTCCCCGGAAGAAAGTCAGGATGTCTTGCGCGATGCCTGGAAATTGACTCAAAAAGTCTTAATTGTTGCTGCCGCAGTCACAATTTCCGAAGTCAATAAAGGAAAAATCGCTTATGGGAAAGATGGCGTGATTCCGATGAATTCAGTTCATTCCTACTCAGAACAATTAGAACTCAAAACCGAACTAGAACACACCTTATCCGTCGAGGCAACACCTGCCGGATTGGGGGTTTATTTTATATTCCGCAATCCAGCAGACGCGCAAATTTATCACTTCAAAACCGGGCGATCGCGTTCGGTCATTCCTCCCCTAAACCCCGATGCAACGACCTTAATTGAACAAGAAGAAATCCTAACGCCATTGATGGAATTTGTCGCGGATTGGGGACGCTTACCCACGGTCAAAGAGTTATCCACCGGCCAAAAAATCGTCACAGTATTTGGCAGTTTAGAACAGGCATTTAATCAAATTGTCCAAGCAACCCCCATTCAAATTTGGGAGCAAATTCAGGAAAAATGCCGTCAAGATGGATTAATTTATCTAGCAAGTCTGATTCAGCAGAAAAAGCGCGTTCCTATTTTATCCGAATTATCCCCTCAAATTGCCTCTCATTTTCGCGCCTTATTTGGAAATTGGACGACCGCAAAACAATTGGCACAAAACTTGTTATCCCAATTAGAATCCCCAGATGCGATCGCCATCGCTTGCCAAAATAGTCCTCTGGGAAAAAAGCTACCCGGTGCATTGTACGTTCATGTTTGGGCCCTAGAATCCTTAGACCCAATCTTGCGTTTATATGAAGCAGTTACCCGTCATCATTTCGGACAATTTGATGGGGCAACCTTAATTAAATTCAACCTTGAAAAACCCATTATTTCTTATCTATTTTATCCCGAATTTGACACCGACCCGCATCCAGCATTACAGGCAAGTTTGAGAGTTCATTTACCCGAGGGTCGAATTCGCTATCGAGACTATCGCCAAGCGGATAATCCTCCAGTTCTCCACCGCAAAGAAACCTTTGTCACCCCGGATTATCCTCTATATGAACTGTTTTCTATTCTCACCCAAGAAGAAGAAAAATTAGGACTCTTAAACAAATCACGGGGGATTGGAACTCGGAATGGATGGTTAGATTGTTTGACCGATGCTGGGGTAGAAATTCAGGGACATACGGTCATTGTCACATCGGAATATAAGACAACAAATAAACCCCTTAAAACCACCCCCAAAATCGAACGCCATCGCGCTGCAATTGTCCGTAATGCCATCTCTCGTCCGATGCGATTAGGATTAGAAGCGGGATTTTTTACCGAAGGAACGACCTTTTTTGATTATGGATGTGGTCATGGGGGAGATATTAAACGGATTGCAGAACAAGGATTTCCGAGTAGTGGTTGGGACCCGTATTATTCCCCCGATACTCCTGCGACTCCTGCGGATGTCGTGAATTTGGGTTATATCATTAATGTCATCGAAGATTTAGAAGAACGCCGACAAGCGCTAATTAAATCCTGGGAATTGACCCAAAAAGTGTTAATTGTTGCCTCGTTAGTGTTAGTCGATGACCGCAATTGTGGTCAGGTTGCCTATGGAGATGGGGTGATTACCCTCCGCCATACTTTTCAGAAATATTATGAACAAGAAGAACTGAAACAGTATATCGAAAGTGTTCTGCAAGTGGAAGCAGTTCCCGTGGCATTGGGGATTTATTTCGTTTTTCGGGACCAACAACTCGCACAACTGATTCAATCCTATCGCTTCCGCAGTCGGACGACGGTTCCTAAACTGCTGAAAAGTTTTGATGAGTATCGGGAAATCCTGACGCCACTCATAGAATTTGCCAGCGATCGCGGCAGACTACCGGTTCCGGGAGAACTCCCCCAAGAACCGCAAATCCTCGCCGAATTTGGCAATTTGCGACGCGCCTTTAAAGTGATTATGGAGTTCACTCACCCGGAAGAATGGGAGGCGATTACTGAAAAACGCAGGAAAGACCTTCTAACTTATATTGCCGTTACAAACTTGTTAAAACGAGTCCAATTGTCTCATTTACCCTTAGAAATTCAAAATGATATTAAAGCTCTATTTCCCTCTTATCGGACTGCCTGTATTATGGCAGACCAACTGGTATTTAGTTTAAATAATATTAAATTAGTGGCCAGCAGTTGTAAAAACAGTTCCGTGGGTTTGCTAAAACCCAATAGTTTCACGGTTCATGTTTCCGCCTTAGAAACCCTCGACCCCTTGCTGAGAATTTATGAAGGGGTAGTCAGTCGGGCAATTGGGCGAATGGATGAGGCCACCTTAATTAAATTTAGCCTGAAAAAGCCGAAAATTTCCTATTTATTTTACCCCAATTTTGACCAAGAAGCGCATCCCCTCTTACATACTCGCATGGATATTGACTTAATCGATTTGCGGGTAATTTATCGGGACTATGACAAGGATGATAATCCGCCAATTCTCCATCGCAAAGATGCCTGTGTCACCCCGGAATATCCCGATTATGAAAAAATGGTTAAACTGACCCATCACGAAGAAACTCGGGGTTTATTAGATAAACC
>NZ_JAFLQW010000588.1 GCF_017313335.1 Phormidium pseudopriestleyi FRX01
CCGGTAGGACCAGAGAAGATAAAGCTGGCGATCGGACGGTTGGGATTTTTTAAGCCAACTCGCGCACGACGAATCGCACGGGAAACGGCTTTAACTGCTTCTTCTTGACCGATTAAACGTTGATGCAGAGTTTCTTCCATCAGCATCAGTTTCTCGGACTCGGATTCGGTGAGTTTGCTCACCGGGACACTGGTCCAGAATGCGACAATTTCCGCGATATCTTCCCCGGTGACGACGAGGTTTTTGGTATTTTGCACTTCTGCATACTCGGTTTTGATGCGTTGATCCAGTTCTTCCTCTAGGGTTAACTCGCGATCGCGCAATTTGGAGGCTTTCTCAAACTCCTGAGCACGGACTGCCGCTTCTTTCTCTAAGGTAACTTCCGTGAGTTGTTTTTTCATTTGTCGCAGTGCAGATGGCATTTTGCCATTCCGCAGGCGGACTCGGGAACCCGCTTCATCAATCAAATCGATCGCCTTATCGGGCAAAAAGCGATCGGTAATATACCGTTCCGATAACTTCGCCGCAGCCACCAGCGCTTCATCAGAAATAGTCAATTTGTGATGTTCTTCATAACGAACCCGGATACCCTGCAAAATCTCAATCGTCTCTTGAATCGTCGGTTCGCCAATGATAACGGGTTGGAAGCGCCGTTCTAACGCTGCATCCCGTTCGATATGTTTGCGATACTCATCTAACGTTGTCGCACCAATACACTGGAACTCTCCCCGCGACAATGCCGGTTTGAGCAGATTCGCCGCATCCATCCCACCTTCCACGGAACCGGCACCAACCAGAGTATGGATTTCATCAATCACCAGAATGATATTCCCAGCTTGACGCACTTCCTCCATAATCATTTTGATGCGTTCCTCAAAATCTCCTCGGAAGCGCGTCCCCGCCAAGATTGACCCCATATCCAGGGTAAACACTCGTTTATCCTTGAGGGTTTCAGGAACATCCTGATTAGCGATGCGTTGCGCCAATCCTTCCGCCAGCGCGGTTTTACCCACCCCGGGTTCCCCAATTAAGACGGGATTATTTTTGGTGCGCCGTCCCAAAATTTGGATAATCCGCTCAATTTCTTTTTTCCGTCCTACAACGGGGTCCAGATTCCCTTCCATCGCTTTTTCCGTCAGGTTCACCCCAAATTCGCTCAGTTGCAGCGCTTTTTGGGACCCAGGACCCCGACCCCGTTCGCCACCAAAAACGGCACTGGCGGGTGCAGGATTTTCCCCGACTCGTTTAATTACTTCTGCACGAACTCGTTCTAGGCTGACCCCGAGGTTTTCCAGGATTTTAAAGGCAACCCCTTCTCGGCTTTGGGTTAAGGCAAGCAGGAGGTGTTCCGTGGCGATGTATTGTTGTCCCAGTTGGCTGGCTTCACGCAGGGACATTTCTAAAATGCTTTTACCGCGAGGGGTGAAGGGGATTTCCACGGGGACGAATCCGCTACCTCTACCGATGATTTTTTCGACTTCTACCCGAGCTTTATTCAGGGTGACGCCTTCGGATTTGAGGACCTGCGCGGCAATGCCAGTTCCTTCAGCAATTAATCCTAAGAGTAACTGCTCGGTCCCTACAAAGTTATGACCGAGGCGGCGAGCTTCCTGCTGCGCCAGCATAATTGCTTTTATGGACTTTTCTGTGAAATACTCAAACATGAGGATTTTTCCTGACTGTAAAGTTTTATGTAGTTCTGTTTCTAAGGTATCTCAATTGGTGTACTTCGGGAGTGCAGACATCCGTAATCTCTCAGGAGTAGTAGCCGTCTGAGTGCCGATCGGCTCACCTCGGAGGGAGCATCGGTGGAGGGTTGATGGGGATGGCCGTTCGCTAGGAAGACAGCCACAGGCTCCTAGGGCTAGGTTTACTCGATTCCCGAATCCGTTGTCAAGCTCCATTAGGATGAAGGGGGTGAAATTTACCCCGAATGTGACCACCAATCCAGAACTGACCCGGGTTCAGAGGAGGAGTGAGTTGGGGGTAGAACTCTGTTAAATTGGGACTTTTGGTCGCTGTCTGGGTTGGCATCGACTCCGGCTGGGATGGCATAGGACATTGAACAGATGGGTTTTTAGGGTTGGGATAGAGCAAGGATTCGCTTCAAGGGTGAATACTGCTGAGTTAGAACTATTCTTCGGTTAAATGGGTTCAGTTCAAGTTTAAACGCTCCAGGGTAGTCTGTGCTAGGAAGTAAGCTAAGGTTTCTTGATATTGAATGAGCTGTTTAAATTTTAACAAAAAATGGAGTCCAGGTGAAGGGGGGAATTGCGGCGATCGCGATCGGACCACAGCATCAATCTACATCACTAGCGAATTGTTTCCTGGGATACATACTAAAGTCATGGCTTCACCGAGGTTGTTTAGGAGAGTACAGCGATGATTTCTGACATTACAAATTTTCCCAACCCATCCGACGACTGTGCATAATTTTGCCACCCTTCTCCTAGTAAACTATTAGAGAGCGATGAGACATCCCCTGGAGTGCCTGTCTCTCTATTCGACAACACCCCACCAGGGACTCACCCTAAAACCCAAACCCAGGGTTTTCACAGGCGATCGCCTGTTTTGAAACCGCCACGAGGTCCAAACCCGCATCAGCGCCAGGGTCAAGGAAAGCACCGATGCCGACCTCCGCGCCTCAAAGCCCTATAATTGTTCAATACTGTGACAAGAGGTCAATAATGGCAGTCAACTTAGCCGATTTAAACTTTTATCGCGCCGTCAACCCCGATTTAGCCGGATTCA